>NZ_KB850128.1:624297-774930 GCF_000369665.1 Acinetobacter sp. CIP 51.11 | reverse complement strand
TGATTCAGTTAATTTCGCTAGAACTCATTTCCTTAATCTTCACATCACAGTAATAAATCACTGTTAGTGTTGATCTTAAAAACGAGTTTGAACAAATTATTTCAACTCAAATATATTCTGTTAATGATTTTTCCAGCCTTCGTCAGGTCAGGAAACTGTGATAAATCACAGAGATTATCAAGTCCGCGTATCATAACGCTTGTACTTGTTAATCTCTAGGATCTAAATACTTGATCGCTTAGGAACTAAACAACTTCATCACTGTATGATTACATACTGCGCGAAGCGTAGCTTCTTGCTTAAATTTCAAGTAAAAGCAGTGCTTTTATGATCTTGAAATTTGGTGGAGACTAGGAGAGTCGAACTCCTGACCTCCTGCGTGCAAAGCAGGCGCTCTACCAACTAAGCTAAGTCCCCAGCTTATCAATAAGTCAATGTTTCTGATTTTCCGTACTTCGTCAGTAGTGGTGGGTCTGACAAGACTTGAACTTGTGACCCCACGCTTATCAAGCGTGTGCTCTAACCAACTGAGCTACAGACCCTCAGATACATCGTATGAAGAACAACTTGTTGTGGATTCTTACCAATCGTCAATCTTTCGTTAAGGAGGTGATCCAGCCGCAGGTTCCCCTACGGCTACCTTGTTACGACTTCACCCCAGTCATCTGCCACACCGTGGTAAGCGTCCCCCCTAAGGTTAGACTACCTACTTCTGGTGCAACAAACTCCCATGGTGTGACGGGCGGTGTGTACAAGGCCCGGGAACGTATTCACCGCGGCATTCTGATCCGCGATTACTAGCGATTCCGACTTCATGGAGTCGAGTTGCAGACTCCAATCCGGACTACGATCGGCTTTTTGAGATTAGCATCCTCTCGCGAGGTAGCAACCCTTTGTACCGACCATTGTAGCACGTGTGTAGCCCTGGTCGTAAGGGCCATGATGACTTGACGTCGTCCCCGCCTTCCTCCAGTTTGTCACTGGCAGTATCCTTAAAGTTCCCGGCTTAACCCGCTGGCAAATAAGGAAAAGGGTTGCGCTCGTTGCGGGACTTAACCCAACATCTCACGACACGAGCTGACGACAGCCATGCAGCACCTGTATGTAAGTTCCCGAAGGCACCAATCCATCTCTGGAAAGTTCTTACTATGTCAAGACCAGGTAAGGTTCTTCGCGTTGCATCGAATTAAACCACATGCTCCACCGCTTGTGCGGGCCCCCGTCAATTCATTTGAGTTTTAGTCTTGCGACCGTACTCCCCAGGCGGTCTACTTATCGCGTTAGCTGCGCCACTAAAGCCTCAAAGGCCCCAACGGCTAGTAGACATCGTTTACGGCATGGACTACCAGGGTATCTAATCCTGTTTGCTCCCCATGCTTTCGCACCTCAGTGTCAGTATTAGGCCAGATGGCTGCCTTCGCCATCGGTATTCCTCCAGATCTCTACGCATTTCACCGCTACACCTGGAATTCTACCATCCTCTCCCATACTCTAGCCAACCAGTATCGAATGCAATTCCCAAGTTAAGCTCGGGGATTTCACATTTGACTTAATTGGCCACCTACGCGCGCTTTACGCCCAGTAAATCCGATTAACGCTTGCACCCTCTGTATTACCGCGGCTGCTGGCACAGAGTTAGCCGGTGCTTATTCTGCGAGTAACGTCCACTATCCAAGAGTATTAATCTCGGTAGCCTCCTCCTCGCTTAAAGTGCTTTACAACCAAAAGGCCTTCTTCACACACGCGGCATGGCTGGATCAGGGTTCCCCCCATTGTCCAATATTCCCCACTGCTGCCTCCCGTAGGAGTCTGGGCCGTGTCTCAGTCCCAGTGTGGCGGATCATCCTCTCAGACCCGCTACAGATCGTCGCCTTGGTAGGCCTTTACCCCACCAACTAGCTAATCCGACTTAGGCTCATCTATTAGCGCAAGGCCCGAAGGTCCCCTGCTTTCTCCCGTAGGACGTATGCGGTATTAGCATCCCTTTCGAGATGTTGTCCCCCACTAATAGGCAGATTCCTAAGCATTACTCACCCGTCCGCCGCTAGGTCAGGTAGCAAGCTACCTTTCCCCGCTCGACTTGCATGTGTTAAGCCTGCCGCCAGCGTTCAATCTGAGCCATGATCAAACTCTTCAGTTTAATACTATGTAGCACCTTTAAAGGGTGCCAATCTTGGCTCATCAATTTTCTGACAAATATTTCTCAAATAAACTTCGAGTAATTTCTACCATCAATCAATGAAAATAATTTCGATCGATCAACCAGTAAAAATCCACACAAGTTGTTCTTCATAATCTCTTAATGATCTTCTTGCTGATTCGTCATCAGCAAGCTAGGTCGGCTATATTACACTAGATATTCTTAGTGTCAACTAGCAATGAAAACTATTTTTAAAATTTCTTTCTAAAACCGAACTTAATCAAACTTAACTAAGTCACTGTTTTATAAGAAGTTTTAATCTTCATCACCGCCGATGGATGTGCATTCTACAGCATTTCAGAGCCCTTGCAACACCTTTTTCAAGAAAATCATTTTGTATGTATATTTTTTAATCTTTTCGTGTGTTTTCATTCATTTTATACAAATTTGCTTAAATGATGTCTATTCGTGAATATAACGTTTATTATTTTCATACTAATAAGTAGTGCTACTTACACAGAAAAGGCCTCGGGTTACCTTATGCATCGTTCTATTTACTTATCTATATGCTTATTTTCTTTAGCCTCAAGCGCACATGTTTTCGCCGAGGTGGCCACCGATGTGGAAAATCTGGAAAACGAGCCTGCAAAAACGCCACTTAGAACAAAGATCTCAACCAAAGCGCAACAATTACAAACGCAACTGAAAGTTGATGCCAGTGCAGCACAAGCTGAAGAAGTTAAAGATCCTTTTCAGCCGTTAAATAGAAAGATCTATCAGTTTAATGATGCGATTGACCGCACCGTGGTACGTCCCATAGCTGTACAATATGTGGAAAAAGTTCCTCAAGATGTTCGTGGCAGCTATACCCAGTTCCGCAGTAACCTGGGTGAACCTTGGAATGTGGTGAATCAGCTGATTCAAGGTCGTCCTGCCCGCGCTGCTAAATCTCTAGGTCGTTTTACTATTAATACCTTAACGACTTTAGGACTGGCTGATCCAGCACGTCGCCTTGGCTTGAGCCATGAAGAGGAAAAATTTGGAATTACTTTAGGGTATTATGGCGTGCCTTCTGGCCCTTATATCATGTTGCCATTTTTAGGTCCAAGTTCTGTCCGTGGCGTAATCGGTACTGCTGTAGATAGTCAAGCTCGTCCACAAAAATACATTCTCGAAGATGAAGATGGACTTTACTGGACTGATCAGTTTTGGCGTGCCATCGATACCCGTTCAGAAATACTGGACGTTGAAGGAGTGCTGACTGGCGATCGCTATGCGCAGATTCGCGATATTTATTTACAACGTACCAATTATGCAATTGCAGAAAAGAAAGGTACAGAACAAGATACGCTTTTCCTAGAAGATGATTTTGAAGATGACAATTCTGATGATGCACCTTCTAGTGATAGCAACATTGAATCTTCAAACGAAGATCTTTAAGTTTAAGCTTCATGTATGATTGCTAGTGAAAATCTGTTCGCTAGCAATACTTTGCTTGTTATAGTACATCTTATAGCCAATCCTGGGATTGAATCACTTTTTTATGTATTTCATTCAACCGACTCGTGATATTCCTTACTTAGATCAAGTACTTGATACGCTTCCTCATGTTCAGATGATCTATCTGGATGATCATGAACTGTATGACTCTACGATTATTGCGATTGCAGATGTACATGATTATCTGAAATATAAGTGGAATCTGCCTACGATTGTACTGGCCTTAGAAAATGAAGGTACTGCTTTGGCTCAGGCCTGGGAACAAGGTGCTTTAGCCGGCTGGATCTGGAACAAGCTTCCCGAGAATCCAGATCTGGCATTACAAAAAATTGATGCACAATATAAGCGTAACCAGGATAGCCGTGACCTGCCTTCTGCTGCAGAACTACAAAAAAAATTGTTACCGAATCCGATTGAACTGACCAATTACGAGGTCGAAACCTATTTTCAGCCTTCAGCCTATCTTTCAGGGGATTGGTATGATTATTGGAAAATCAGCGACAAAGAAGTGATTTTCTATTTGGCCGATGTATCCGGACATGGCGTCACCAGTAGTTTGCTCACGTCCTGGATGGCAGCTTTCCATGGTCGCTCCAAGACGCCGCGCGAGCTGATCAAGAAGCTGAACGGTATGCTGATGCAGGAAAATATTGAAAAGCACATCACCATGATTGCCGGGATTCTTAATCTGGAAACCCATGTATTAAAATGGTCCAGCGCTGGACATTATCCTCCACCGATTATATTTGAACCCAATCAAGAACCTAAAATCCTCTCTTCCAGCAGTTTCCCTTTGGGCTTAACCGAAGATCTTGAAGTTGAGGAAAATGAATGGGTATTAAGTCGCAATGCGCGCTTTATTATCTGTTCGGATGGCGCACTGGAACCTTTTGATGGTGGTTTAAATGAACAATTCTCGCAATTATTACACCATTTGCAGAATCAATCTTTTCAGGCTCCGGAACATGTGGCTGACGATATCGCCTTTTTAAGCTTTATCCGCGTAAATTAGCAGTATATTTACAGGCTTTATAAGCACTTAATTTGATTACTACTTTCAGCCACTTGAGTATCAATACACCCTATGGGATAATTTAATATCCTTCTCTGCAAATGGCATTTATATGTCAACAGGTCATGTTGAATATGCAAGTCTGAATGGAACGCATATTTTTAAGCTTATCGGCGAAGTGCGTGCCCAATCTTGTATTAGTCTAGACAAATTACTGAACAAAATTGAACAGCAAGACAACGTAGTTGGCGCTATCGTTGATCTCACCGAAACCAGTTTCATTGACAGTACCGTACTGGGTGTTTTAGCGAAACTAGGACTCAAACTCAAGCAAGTACACAATATTCAGGCTGTCATGCTTTCTACCAATTCTGACATTACCACTTTGGCCAACAGTATGGGATTGAGCCAAGTGTTTGTGATTCTGAATTATTGTGGTGATCCAAATGTCTGCACACGTGCGCTGATGGAAGAATATGTCACGCATCAAAATATGCTGAATACGGTTCTGGATGCGCATAAAACCTTGATGAAGCTGAACCAAAGCAACCAGAATATGTTTGAACCTTTAGTCAAACAGCTACAGAAAGAGCAAGACAATTTAGATAAAATTTCCGAGCAAAAGGTATAACCATCTTATAAGAGGACCCTATGACTTTACTTTCTGTTGTACAAATGAATTCTCAAAATGAAATTGATGCCAATTTCGTGGAGATTGAATCTTTAATTCAACAAAGTAAGGCCAATGGTGCTGAACTGATTGTTTTCCCGGAAAACTTTGTCTGTTTTGCAGCAGGTAAACAGCGTGAAACTGCTGCACAATTTGAAGTGATTCAGCAACGTCTAGAACAACTTGCCCATGAATATGACACCTGGATCGTTGCCGGTACATTACCCTGCCCTTATCGTCCGGATGGTTCAATCATTGAGGATGGCCGAGTGCGTACCGTTAGCCTGTGTATCAGTCCGGAACGGACCGAAGCACGTTATGACAAAATTCACCTGTTTGATGTGCAAGTCGGCGATGCTGTCGGTGGTTATCAGGAATCCAAGTTCTTTGAACCCGGCACAGATGTTGTCGTAGCCAAAACACCTTTTGGCAATATTGGGTTAATGGTCTGTTATGACCTGCGCTTTCCGGAACTGGCGTTAAATTTACGAGCCAAAGGTGCAAACCTCTTGACCGCTCCTTCTGCCTTTACCTATACCACAGGTGAAATGCACTGGCAGCTTCTTCTGCAAACACGTGCTCTAGATAGCCAATGCTCGGTGCTTGGTGCAGCTCAACAAGGCTGGCATGGAGAAAAACGCCAGACTTGGGGACATGCAGCCGCCACCAATAGTCGTGGACAACTTCTTAATATGATCCATGCAGAAGGTGCTCAACTCATCACCGTCGACTTTGATTTAAATGAACAGCAAAAAGTGCGTGAATCCATGCCTTTAATGCAACACCGTAGACTTCTTCAACTTTCCTGAATCGTTTCATTTGCTTGCATAAAATAACAAAATCCCTGCTTATTCTTCAGGTGAAATCACCGAGCATAGAAGCTCTACGAAAAATAAACAGGGATTTAACTCATGTCATTAGAAAAAGCCGTCTATACCGCACATGCCAAAGCCACAGGGGGCCGTGATGGCCGCGCCATTTCTGACGATCAGATTCTGGACGTCCAATTGGCCGTACCTAAAGAAATGGGGGGACCAGGCGGTGGAACCAATCCTGAACAGCTCTTTGCCGCAGGTTATTCCGCCTGTTTCTTGGGTGCAATGAAATTTGTTGCCAATCGTGACAAGCTCAATATCAGTAAAGATGCCTATATTGAAGGTGATGTTGGGATTGGTCCGATTCCTACCGGGTTCGGGATCGAAGTGACATTAAACATCCATCTTGAAGGCATGGATCAGGAAGAAGCGCAAAAACTGGTCGATGCTGCGCATATCGTCTGCCCATACTCGAATGCGACCCGCAATAATATTGATGTGAACTTAAATGTGATTACTTAAGATTTTGATTTAACTGCTATCCTGAAAAAAATAGCTTCAGGATAGCTAAATCTTCATTATAAATTTCAAAATTTACCCTCTTCATCTTTCGTCAAAAGCTACTTCTCTTCCCCACTTGAAAACTGCAGCAAAAACCTAATAACCTATATATAATGATTCTTATTTACAATTATCTGATTTATATTGATGTTAAAACCTGTTCTTCTAAGCTCTCTCCTGCTCCTCACTGCTACAGCCTCTTTTGCAGATCTTTATCTCTCAGAAAAAATCCATCCAAAATTAAAATCTCTGGTCAATACTGAAATTGAACGCCTGCCCATTCCTGCAACACCCAACAATATGATTCTGCGTGAATTTGGTAAAGGGATTATTGGTTGGGGAGCTGGCCCCAAAGATGCTGAAGCCCGTTTTCTCAATATTACTCAGGCAGATGTTGAAACAATGAAACAGGAAGGACTGAGTTTAGCAATGGCACAAGCCTGGCAGAACTTTTATGAAAATGAAATTCTGCGTAATCCGGGAAATCCGACTGCACCTTTTCGTGCACAACTCATGAAAAAAATCGTCAGTCTCTGGTAAATATCCAAAAGTCCTGACGATCATTATGATAAAGCGAGCAGATTAAAAAATTATTCTACTGCTTCGTTGGTTACTCGCAATACTTCTTCAATCGTGGTTTTTCCGGCCAATACTTTACGCAGACCATCATCACGAATGGAACCTGACTGCTGACGTACATAGCTTTCGATTTCATATTCAGCCGCATTGCCATGAATCAAACGGCGCATATGATCATCGACTGGGACAATTTCATAAATTGCAGTACGGCCACTAAAGCCAGTATTGCCACAACGTTCACAGCCTTGAGGTTGCGGTAATCTTAAATCTTGGGGATGCTCAATATTGCCAAATAGATTCTTCTCGAAAGCATCTGCCTCATGCCAGGTCGCGCAATGTGGACACAAGGTACGCACCAGACGTTGGGCAATTACCCCGATTAAAGAACTGGACAGCAGAAATGGCTCAATTCCCATATCTTTCAGGCGCGTAACCGCACCAATGGCAGTATTGGTATGCAAGGTGGATAACACCAGATGTCCTGTCAGGGATGCCTGTACTGCAATTTCTGCGGTTTCCAGATCACGAATCTCACCAACCATGACCACATCCGGGTCCTGACGCAACATCGCTTTTAACGCACGGGCAAAGGTCATATCCACTTTGGTATTGACCTGCGTTTGTCCAATGCCTTCCAGCTGATATTCAATCGGATCTTCAGCTGTGAGGATATTCTTGGAACCGTCATTCAGGTCAGAAAGTGCCGCATACAAGGTGGTGGTTTTACCCGAACCGGTCGGGCCAGTCACCAGAATAATCCCGTGCGGGCGATGTACTAAGGTCTTGAGTCGATCATAGTCATTATTCATCAGACCCAAATGGGTCATGTTCAAACGGCCGGCCTGCTTGTCCAGCAAACGCATCACCACCCGCTCCCCATAAGAAGATGGCAAGGTGGATACACGGACATCGACTTCACGTCCGGCCAAGCGTAATGAAATACGGCCATCTTGAGGAATACGCTTTTCGGCAATATCCAGTTTGGCCATGACTTTAATCCGTGAAACCAGAAGCGGTGCCAGTTCACGGCGTGGCTGTACAATTTCGCGTAACTGGCCATCGACCCGTAAACGCACCGACAGTTTTTTCTCAAAAGATTCAATATGAATATCGGAAGCCCCGACACGAATCGCCTCTGAGAGCAATGCATTGATCAGCCGCACAATCGGCGCATCATCTTCCTGATCCATCAGGTCTTCAGCTTCAGGTACGGAATCAGCCAGGCTGAGTAAATCCGGATGATCTTCCAGACCGGCAGCGACCTGTTGCGATTCGCCGCTATCGCCGGCAAAACTGGAACTGAGTAACTGGTTAAATTCCTGTTCGCTACAGAGTTGAAAATGAGCCGGATAACCGAGCAGACGGCGAGCTTCCTGCAATGCAAGCATCGAGGTATTGTCACGACGCAGAATAAAGGCCTGATCTCCCTCATAACGCAACAGCACACCATGGCGCTTGGCGAAGCTATATGGGATTTGTAATTGTTTAAGTACTTGCATCGCGGATTATAATAATGATGAAAAAATTTAAATTGAGTGTACTCTAAGCATATGACAGCGTGAAGTATGTTTTCAAAGATTTAGCAAGAAAGGGTGCCAAGATTGCCGCGAGATAAAGATGAATTAATCCCGAATACAGCGAAAATGCGCTGGTGGGGAGAACAGAATTTTGAAATAAATCAGTCTAAAGCCTGGCAGTTTGGCTCCTTGCTGTTTCGGCTGACCCGGGGCATTCAGGAATGGCGACTGGAATATTTCCGCCCTTCTGTGCAATACGATTATGAACAGCAATGGCATCAGATTGATGATCCGAATTTTGCCTTTCCCCCACCTGTGAAAATTGAACGCTATATGTTCAAATCCACGCAAAACAAATTGCAACTGATGCCACGCCTTGCAGACCGTTCTGTGGTGATTAAACCAGTCGATCCGATTTATATTCCTGCCGGACAGCGCGGTACGCTTTATATCAGCACGCCCTTATGGATTGCCGGTTTTGTCGAGGGGCAGCGCGAACCGATTTTCGATTTGCCGGTAATCTTGCCAAAAGACACCTGGTTTGGACCCAATCACCGTTCGGGGGAAATTTGCTATGCCACCGCAGTCGATGGCAGAACCGAACTGAAACAGTTACATCCGCGAGCCTTTCGTGCAGTCACGCCGATTGAGTTTCACAATACCAGTAACCAGCAATTGCGCTTTGACCGAATGAATGTGCCAGTGCCTGCCCTGCCGCTTTTTTACAGTGAAAGTACCGGCCGCTTATGGACCTCACAAATCCGCGTTTTGCATGAAAGTTCGGATCGTCCACCACGGATTCGGGTCGAAAACCGCACACCACCAAATGCTGGTGAAGTGGCCTATCTGCATCCACCGCGCGATCCGGCAGGTGCGTTATTTAATATGTTTGATTCATTTTTCTAAGGGCGTCTGATGCCAAGTTCAAATATTCCGACCGAAGTCACCAACAGCCTGAAGGGAGTATTTACCAATATCAATACCGACCGTTTGACCGAAGTTCTGGTGGCGGTGGTGTTGTGCTTTATTGGTTTCCTGATCGCACGCTTTATTTCCAATACCTTTATTCGCACCATTGGTGTCCGTTTTAATGCCCATCAGAAACTGGTCTGGCGCCGCGGAATTTTCTATTTTATCTTCCTGCTGTTTGTGATGGCTAGTCTGAAAGAAGCCGGTTTTAAACTCAGTGTCTTCCTTGGCGCTGCAGGGATTTTAACGGTCGCACTGGGTTTTGCTTCGCAAACCTCAGCATCCAACCTGATCAGTGGTCTATTCCTGATTGGTGAAGGTTCTTTTGAAGTCGGTGATACCATCCAGATTACCTTGATTCGTGGGCATACCATTGAAGGCGAAGTGATTTCGATTGATCTGCTCTCGGTTAAACTTTTGACCCAAGATAATATCTATGTGCGTTTACCGAATGAACAGCTAATTCGGGCACCGGTGCAGAACTTGTCGAAATTTCCGATACGGCGGATTCCGATTACGTTGGCGATCAATTTCCATGAAAATATTATCAAGGTACGCGAAGTTCTGCTGGACGTTGCCAATAAATATCCACTGGTACTGGCCGACCCGAAACCTGCAGTCACCGTTACCGCTTTCCGTGAATCTTCGATTGAACTGCTGTTTGCAGTGTGGTGCCAACAGGAAAACTACCTGAAAGTTCGTGATGAAATGCAGGAACGGATTCGCAACGGCTTTGTCGATAACCAGATTGAAATTCCGGTGCCAAAAATGGGCTTTGTCGATCCTCCACTTTCCCGCCCTCTAGAAAATGAAGAGATCGATCAATACGCCAATGACAAGGCCCTCAAAAGAGAGCCTGGTCTGAAATAATCCTTAGATTCCCTCTCCTTTTTTAAAGGAGAGGGTTAGGCAGAGGATTCAATCAATCAGTTTTCTCCGGCATCGGTGCAATATAAGCAATCAGCAGCATCACCCCGCCCGCCAGCAGGAATGAAATCACTCGGGTCAGGGTACCAATATGTGACAGGTCAAATAGTACTAATTTCAAGGTCACAATCACCAGAATACTGCCGCCTAAAATCCACATCGGTTTCAGTTTTTTGAGCGTTGCTGTCCACATGGTAATCCAGGCCAGCAATACCCAAAGTATGGTCAGACTGAGCTGAACTGTTGCATTGTTCCATAATGCCAGCTCATTAAACGGTGTCTGCAGGTACACATGTAAAGCTCTTAAAATAATATAACTGGATAGCCATAACAGGCTTAGTACCATTAAAACTGCGATCATGCCTTTATCACGTCCCACCTTAATTTGCTGTAACAGCATCCAGATAAAACTGGCAAACATGGCGATACTGATCAGGTCAAAAGGATTCAGAATCGGCAGCCAGTAATATTGAAAGGCTTGCTGGCTAAACAGCTGTGAACAAACCAGCCAAGTTGCCATCAGCAATAAACAGCTCTTGGTTTGCCAAAGCTGCTGCCAACCTGACTGCACATCCTGCCGATAGCACCACAGGCAGAAGAATAAAGGCAAAATCACCATGCTCAGATAGGGCATATTTGAGATCAGGCATACACTTGCCAAAGCCAGACTGCTAAAAACACCAAAACTCACCCATTCCTTGGAGAGCTGCAAGCCAGCCAGCGGTCTAAGCCACAGAATGGCCAACAATATCGCTGAAAGGGCAAAAACTCCCCTTTCCAGAGCACTATTCCAGACAATCACCGCATTTTGACTGCGATCCAGAGTTAGAATCACCGCAATGACCAGCAAGGGCGAGATGCCACTCCACTTCGGCAGTAACCAAGACCATTCCTGATTTTTGCGCAGGATCATTTCATTGAACATTACATAACCCAGTGTGATGATAAATAAACTCAGTACATAGGCATGCTGACTCGGAAATTCATCTTCCAGCAAGGCAAATAGCATCAGACTGGCCGCGACACTCACGCTGCTTAAAAAACTGACACTCAGACTATCCATCTGCTGCTGGTACTGCTTTTTAAGCTGACTGATGACCACGACTGCCACATAGCACAGACTCAAAATCCAGAAAATGATTCGCGGTGTGGGATTAATCTCGATCAGATAATACAGGCTGCTGAATCCGGCCATCAGCAATAAACCCATGCTCAGATAGTGTGCTACCCGGACATTTTTTTCCAAGGCCCATAAATAAATCAGCACACCTTCAACTGCCCAGCCAATCACACTCCATTGTTCTGTCAATAAGATCGGTGGCACTAAAGCGAGAAAAATCAGCATCAGGCTCAGATAGCTCTGCGAAATGAGCTGGATAGTTTGTTTACGGCGCAACAGTGTCCAGCAAGCGGCAAAGACCAGTGCAAAGAACAGGCTTAATCCAGCTTGCCAGAGTTTTTGATTAGGCTGATTAAAATGAATCAGATACAAAAAAATATAAGCGGTAATAGGAGCAGCAAAAATCAGTGCTAAGTCCAATACCGGTTTTAATTGAAAACGTGAGAGATCCTGTCGTGCCAGCAACTGGCTAAAGCGGAAACCTAGCCAGATAAACAGTGCACTATGTGCCAGAATCAGCGCAGTCATGGCATAACGCTCATATGTATAACCATGAATCAGGCTATATATCCCGCCAACGACCCCAGTGACTAAAAAGGCAATTTGATTGAGAATCTTCCATGGTCGGAAACTGCTCAGCACTGCCACCCCGATATTGATCAGCAAATAATAGCTAATCAGCTCAACGGCAGAAGCATCGCGGGTCGGTAAGGTAAACGGCGCCAGATAAGCAATCAGCAAAGCCATCAAAGCCAGTTCGATGCTTTCCTGTTTCAGGCTTAAATATAGAGTGATGGCCAGAATAATGAGAAATAGCAATGTTGCCAACGGTAACGTGGAAATCACCAGATTGTAATAGGCAAAAAATAAGGTCAGGAACAGACTCCCCAAACCCAGTCCTTCCAGTGCCAGAGCAAAACTCCGATTTTTTTGCATCAGGCGATAACCCAGACCTGTTACACAGCCACTTGCCAGTGCAACCAGGCCCAATTTTGCAGCCAGACTGAGTTGCCAGTGCTCGGTGGCAAAGCGCAGCAGTAAAATAATCCCAATCACCAAAATACTGATTGCGACCTTGAGGACAGGATTCCCCTGAAAAAGCCAGCGCTGCAGTTGATCTACCAGATGAGGAGAATCGTTTACCTCTTGGGCAGACTCAGTTTTCATCAATGGAACAGAATCGGATCGATCCGGTGATCGCTGTAAGGGATCGGCAGAAAGAGATTGTGATTGCAGCTGTATCAAGCGCCCTTCCAGACGTTGCAGCCACCTGAGCAAAAAGAATACCCAGGCCGTAATCCCGATCCCCATCAGCCAATCCAGTTCAGCCAGTCCACCAACAATGGCAGTAATTGAAGAAATATATAAAGGAACTTTAGAGTTTTGCTCCAAGGACATCTGCTGCTGTCCGGCCAATTGATTCAGCGGTGCTTCTACCGCAGTGACATATTGCATCACGCTAAAGATAAACCCCAAACCACACAGATAAGTCACAATCTGATAACTTAGATACCAGGCACTGATCCCGGCAATCAGCAGGGTAATCAGCCAGATCATGCGCAACTCATTCCGTCCTGCAGCCATTCTTATATTTCTCTTTCCTGAATCGTTCCATCATACAACAGCTTGTGCTGCTTATTTCATCTTCAGCCGATATTCGCTAAGCTGTAAACTCAGACTCGCCTCAGCGAGCGCAGTAAAAATCACGTACAATAGCGCTGTATTTTGAATAAGGAATTGATTACATGCCACCATTTGTCTTGGTCGATGGCTCTTACTTTTTATTTCGTGCCTTTCACGCACTGCCACCATTAACCACGTCAACCGGTTTACATACCAATGCAATTCGTGGTGCGATTTCTGCTATTCAAAAACTGATGCGCCGGACCCAACCGACCCATATGGCGGTGATTTTCGATACTCCAGAACCGACCTTCCGGCATGAGCTGTCACCGATTTATAAAGGTGACCGTCCGAGTATGCCAACGGAATTATCCGAACAGATTCCTTATCTGCATGCCTTGATCCGTGCCTTGGGCATTCCGCTACATACCTTGCCAGGTGCCGAAGCCGATGACATTATCGGAACACTGGCCAAACGTGCCGAGGCGATGGGACATCAGGTGCTGATCTCTACGGGCGATAAAGATATGGCGCAACTGGTGACCGAAAAAGTTACCCTAGAAGACAGCTTTAAAGAAAAACCGCTGGATGTCGACGGGGTGTTTGAAAAGTTTGGTGTCTGGCCGAATCAGATTATTGACTATCTGACCCTGATGGGCGATGCATCAGATGGCATCATGGGCGTGCCAGGTGTAGGTGCCAAAACTGCAGCAAAACTGCTCACTGAATATGGCTCGATTGGTGGCATTTTAGAAAATGTCGACAAGATCAAAGGCAAAGTCGGTCAAAATATTAAAGAACATGTCGATGGCATTGCACTTGACCATCAACTGGCCAGTATTGTCATCGATCTGGATCTTAACTTTGGTTATGAAGATTTAAAACTGGGTGAGCCGAATGTCGAGACCTTACGTCATTTGTACACCGAGCTGGAATTCCGTAACCAGCTGCAGTCCTTAGATCACCCGAACAACCCGAATAATTCAAATTACCAGCAGGCGGCAAAATCTATTAACGCCAAAGCGGTTACAGCACCAGAACCTCTGGAAGACCATGCGTCTGTAACCAGCAGTGATGACCAGCTAGGTCAAGCGACCTACCACACAGTATTAAGCCAGCAGGACTGGGACACACTGTTTGAGCGCCTAAGTACCGAAAAACGTTTTGCCTTTGATACCGAAACCACCAGTCTGGATTATCGTATTGCACAGATTGTCGGTTTCTCGGTCGCCTTCGATGCGCAGAATGCTTATTATGTTCCCTTGGCACATGATTATGAAGGCGCACCGGAGCAGCTGAATCGTGAAGTAATTCTGGCGCAGATCAAACCAATTCTGGAAGATGAGTCTGTAAAGAAAATTGGGCATCATCTGAAATATGATGCACATGTACTGGAAAATCATGGCATTCATCTGGCAGGCTGGTATTTCGATACCATGCTGGCTTCCTATGTCCTGAATTCTGTCGCGACCCGTCATGGCATGGATGATGTGGCCCGTCTGTATTTGAGTCATCTGACCACGACTTATGAACAAGTGGCCGGTAAAGGTGCTAAACAAAAGACCTTCAACCAGATTCCACTTGAAACTGCAGCACATTATGCCGCAGAAGATGCACATGTCACCTATCGCCTTTATGAAGTCTTGAGCAGCAAATTGCAGGCACACCCTGAACTGGTGAATATTCTGCATAATATTGAAGTTCCGGTCGCACGTGTACTGACGCAAATGGAAGAAAACGGCATCGAACTGGATCTTGCTTTTCTGGATCAGCTTGGGGGCGAATTTTCCAACACCATGCACAATCTGGAAAACCAGATCATGGAAATTGCCGGTGAAAGCTTTAATGTCAGCTCACCTAAACAGGTCGGTGAAGTGTTATTTGAAAAGCTGGGGCTAAAAGGCGGTAAAAAAACCACCACCGGACAATACAGCACCAGTGAAAGTGTACTGGAAAAAATTGAACATCCGATTGCCCAGCTGATTCTGGAATATCGTGGTTTGTCCAAGCTGAAAAGCACTTATACCGATGGCTTATGCAAACAGGCTAATCCTGATACCCACCGTGTGCATACCAGTTACCACCAGGCATTGACTGCAACTGGCCGTTTATCATCGACTGATCCAAACCTGCAGAATATTCCGATTCGTGCCGAAATTGGCCGTCAAATCCGCAAGGCGTTTGTGGCACCGGAAGGTCGTGTTTTGCTGGCAGCCGATTACTCACAAATTGAATTGCGTCTCATGGCTCATTTATCTCAGGATGAAGCCTTGCTAGATGCCTTTATTCACGGTCAGGATGTACACCGCCGTACTGCTGCGGAAGTTTTGGGCATTGCCTTGGAAGATGTCACCAATGACCAGCGCCGTCAGGCCAAGGCCGTCAACTTCGGCCTACTTTACGGTATGTCCGAGTTTGGTCTGATCCGACAGTTAGGTTTTACCCGTCAGGAATCACAGGATTATATCAAGCAGTATTTCCACCGTTATCCGGGCATTTATGACTATATGCAACGTACCCGTCAGGTCGCATTAGAACAGGGTTTTGTTGAAACCCTGCTCGGACGCCGTTTATATACTCCAGATATCGATGCCCGTAATATGATGGTGCGTAAAGCTGCAGAGCGTGCTGCGATTAATGCGCCGCTACAAGGTTCGGCTGCAGATATTATTAAAATGGCGATGATTGAAGTGGACAAGATGTTGCCAAAAGATCAGGCCAAAATGCTGCTGCAAGTTCACGATGAACTGGTGTTTGAAGTCGATGAAGACATTGCCGATGAACTGGCACCTAAACTGGCTGAAGTGATGCAATCAGTGTTGCAGATTTCTGTACCTTTAGTAGTTGAAGTAGGTAAAGGTAAAAACTGGGATGAGGCGCATTAAAGGGTTTCCTCACCCCTCTGGGGTAGAAAGTGAAAACCAATATTGTTTTAAAGGTATCCCCTTTTCTTCCAGGAGAGGGTTAATATCCCATCCTCTTGTACTGCGATTAAAACTTGTGCACCGTTTGGGAAGTTTAACAAATCCCTCCCAACTTCCCTTTTCTAAAGGGAGGAGCAAATAAAAAAGGACGCTGAGGCGTCCTTTTTTATTTGAATCCGATTAAAGACCGGTAAGCAATACAATCGCCACCTGGTTCATAATCATTTCGATAATAATCAAAGTTAAAATGGCAAAGATTGGAGAAAGGTCAATCATGCCCATATTTGGCATAATCCGGCGGAAAGGTGCCAGTAAAGGCTCAGCCAGCTCTTGCACCACTTCAATATAAGGTGAACGAGACTGAGTAAACATCACCACCCAACTTAAGATAATCGTAGCGAAAATCAAATAACGACAGAAACGAATCAAATCCTGCATCATGGTGACAAAAGTCAGAATAATCAGATGGACAGGCCCATTCGGCATTCCCCCTGACAGATACATCATGCCAAAAATTTTAAGCAGATAGAGCACGACCAATAATGCCAAAGCAGCAGTACTGACTCGGCCTTTGGCCAAGGTTGGGAAAATTCGACCAAATACATCTACAATTTTAGTGGCTTTCACAGTAGAAAGAACCACAGGATTGTAAGGACTGACCGCTGCCAGTTGCATTAAAAATCGGAAGAATACGAGCAAAATCGCGACGTTAATGATAATGCCAAAAATTAGCGCAGAATTTGCACCCATACTTGAACGTTCCTAAAAATTAAACTGAAGATTTGCTGCTTTCACTGAGCTCTTGTGCCAGTTCTTGACTGCGTTTTTGTGCAGCGGCAAGTGCCGCCTGAATATTTTGAGAAATCTGGGCGCGATCAAAGACTTCAAGTGCGGCCTGTGTAGTCCCATTTGGAGAAGTCACATTTTTACGTAACTCAGCCGGCGTATTCGAGCTGGTAATCGCCATTTGCGCCGCGCCTAAAGCGGTCTGCAAAGTCAGTGCAGTTGCAACTTTTTCATCGAGACCTAAATTTTTACCCGCACGAATCATACTTTCCATCATATAGAAAAAGTAAGCTGGACCCGAACCCGAGACTGCAGTGACTGCATCAATTTGTGCTTCTGAGTCGACCCAAATGGTTAATCCAGTTGATGCCAAAACCTGACTGGCTAGCTCACGATCACTCGTTTCCACAGATGCATTGGCATATAAACCATGTGCCCCGGTCTGCACCAATGCAGGTGTATTCGGCATGACCCGGACAATACGCTCAGTCCCCAACAATGCTGATAATGTGGCAATTTCTGCACCGGCAACAATGGAAATAATCAGTTTGTTATTGACCAGACCTTTTAAATGTTGCAGTACTTGAGCCAAAACCTGAGGTTTTACCGCCAACACAACGATATCTGCATCCTGAATTGCAGCGCTATTATCCCCGGTCACATTAATTTCTTTTTCCGCCAATAAAGCACGGACTTTTTCGACCGGATCAGAAACTGTAATACGTGTTGCTGGCAAACCACGTGAAATCAGACCGCCAATTAAGGCTTGGGCCATATTACCGCCACCAATAAAACAGATATTACAATTTAAAGCTGCACTCATGTTCAATGCTCATCGTTGAGTTCTAAAGTTGAAGAAACCGAAATCGGCAGCCATCCGCCTGCTTCACAATATGCAGATTGGGCCAACCAAAATCCTTTAGGGGTAAACACGCCTAGCATAACATTATCTGTGCTTAATATTTGAATAGTATGCCGAGCCCAGGGAAATATTTGCGCTTCCTGAATGGCTTTTTTCAGCGGCCAGGCACCGACACGGCCATATAAATGAATTTTTTCGCCACCCTGCCTCTGTTGTAAATGCAAAGGTTGCTGCAATAATGCAGGAGATAAACCGAGCTGTGCAGGAGCGATGATAAATTTTCCTGACAAAACCTGTACGCTGTCTTTTAAAGCAAATTTTATAGTTTTCGGGCTAGTTTGAACCTGCTGCTGCTCGGCTAAATAAGTCTCTGCAGTCAGACGATGTATCTGCTGCTGATAGCGCACATAGTAAAAGCTTTGCCAATGTAGTGCCGCCTGAGCATCTTGCTTGGCATAAATCACTTCGCGTTGCAAACGCTCCACCATATCTAAGGATGGACGATACTGTTGTTTACCTTTCATCCAGGCAGAGAGTAATTGACGTTGTCGTGATTTTGAAAGCTGTAGAAATTTACCAAGATCGAGCTGCGTTTCAGTCCCACAAGACGCTAAATCCTGTTGCAGCACTTCTTGTAAAATGTCTTGAGCATCCTGCATTAACTCACTGGTTCGCACCAAGGCAGCTTGCATTTTAGGATAACGTTCGCTTAATACCGGCCACAGCGTCTGGCGTGCCCAAGCCCGATCATAATGGGTATCATCATTGGTCGGGTCTTCGATATTCTTAACATTTAAGTCTGATGCCCATTGGCAAATCTGCTCACGGGAAATATCCAGCAATGGCCGCCAAATCGTGAGATTTTCACGTACATCGATTTGTTTCATTGCCGCTAAGCCGTCAACACCGGCACCAGACAATAAACGTAGCATCAGGGTTTCCGCCTGATCCTGCTGATGATGTGCCAGCACCAATATTTCATCCGCTTGCAAATGTTGCAGATAAGCCTGATAACGTGAATTGCGCGCTTGCTGTTCCAGATTGCCACTAGCGACATGAACTGGCTGGATGATGCAGGGAATATTCAGTTGCTGACATTGATGTGCAACGAACTTGCCCCAATCTGCGCTGAGTGCTTGTAACTGATGATCGATATAAATCGCCCGAACTTTTTCCGGGCATAAAAAAAACATCAGATGCAGCAACAGCATAGAATCTACGCCGCCACTGCATCCGATGAGAAATTTTGTCTCTACAGGAAAGTCCTGCAGCTGTTTTAAGAAACCAGACCTAAATTGTCGCTGCCAAACTTCATTAAACGTTGGTAACGTGCTTCGCATCGTGCTTGCGCTTCCATTGGTTGCAGTTCATTCAAAGCTTCTTTCAGCACTGCTTTCAAGCTGTTCATGACCTGATCCGGATTTAAATGAGCACCCTCACCTTCATCCACCACATATTCTACAATACCCATTTTCTGCAATTTTTCTGCAGTCAGAGCCAAGGCTTCACTGGCCTGTTCAGCTTTTTCAGCGGTTTTCCAGAGAATTGAGGCACAGCCTTCCGGTGAAATCACCGAATAAATACTGTGAGAGAGCATCACCACACGGTCTGCTACCCCAATACCGAGTGCACCACCTGAACCGCCTTCACCCAATACAGTTGCAATCACAGGTACTTTCAAATTAGAAAGCTGAGCCAGACTGGTGGCAATTGCTTCAGCCTGACCACGTTCTTCTGCACCGACACCCGGATAAGCACCCATGGTATCAATAAAGGTGAATACTGGAAGATTGAAACGCTCTGCCATGTCTAGCAGACGCTGTGCCTTACGATAACCTTCCGGATTACTCATGCCGAAATTATGCTGTAATTTTTCACGGGTACTACGACCACGATGCTGACCAACGATCATCACCGGTTGACCATCAAAACGAGCCAGACCACCGATCATCGCGCCATCATCACCATATAGGCGGTCACCATGTAAAGCATCAAATTCAGTGAATATTTCACCCACATAGTCCAGGAATTGTGGACGTTCTGGATGACGTGCAATCTGCACTGTCGCCCATGCTTTTGATGGAGTTGCTTTATTTTTCATAGGTTAACCGTTTTCATCCCTATAAAGGTATTAATTAACAAACTGTTCGGATTGAATCGAGAGTTCAATCTCCCAATTTTTAAATTGCTGCTGTTCATCGTGCAGTTCAGCGACCAGCAATGGCCATTGCTTGGCATCACCAGACACGCTGAGTTGCCATTGTTGCGCATTTTCAACCTTGAGTTCAATGGCAGGAAGCATCTCATCGCTACGACTGTGATTGACCAAAACCGACAGACGAAGCAGCAAACATAACCATAAAAGTTTAGATCCACCGACTTTCATCACATCAATCTTGGCATCAGCGCGCAATTTACGCCGATGGTGCGCGACCAAATGTGACAAATGATTTTGATCAACTTGCGAGAAACCGGCAATATCCGAGTGTTGTAATAAATATGCGCCATGACGATGATAGCCACTGTGACTGATGGCCAAACCAATCTCATGCAGATAGGCGGCACGACGTAACAGGTCACTATCTTCAACACTCAAACCGAGTTCACTGGCCACGTCATTAAACAGTTTTTGTGCGGTCTGAACCACACGTTCAGCCTGTTTGGCATCGGCATTATAACGGCCGATCAAGGCATGCACGGAACGATCACGGATATCTTCATGCTTGAAACGGCCAAGCAAGTCATACATCACGCCTTCACGTAGCGCACCATCAGAATAGACCAAATGGTCAATTCCCAGTACATCAAAGACTGCATAGAGAATGGCAATACCAGCAGGTAAGACGGCACGACGGTCATCTTTCAGACCTTCGAATTCCATGTCCGAGACATATTTATATTTAAGCAGCTTGTCTTTGAGCTTTTCCAGGCCTTCACGCGTCAACTGTTCGCGATCATTGCTCCAGCCCATATTAACGCAAATCTGGCGGCAGGCTTTAATAGTACCACTCGAGCCAACGACAGCATCCCAACCGGCTTCTTTATAAGTATTGGCAATTCCGGAAATTTCTTTACGCGCCGCAGTGACCGCTTTATCAAAAGCTTTGGCGCTGATTTCACCATCCTGAAAATAGGCCTTGGTAAATGCCACACAGCCCATTTGTACTGATTCAGTGTGAATCGGCTCGAATTCTTCACCAATAATCAGCTCAGTTGAACCGCCACCGATATCAACCACCAGACGACGACCGCTGTTGGCCATGGTATGGGATACACCCAAATAAATCAGTCGGGCTTCTTCACGACCGGCAATAATTTCGATGGGTTTCGGTAAAATTTCTGCAGCTTTCTGAATAAATTCATGGCCATTTTTGGCTTGACGCAAGGCATTGGTCGCCACGATCCGTAAGCGGTTCGGTTGAACGGCACCTAAACGTCCGACAAAACGGGCCAGACAGGCCAAACCGCGTTGCTGTGCAGCTTCGGTTAAATTTTTATTTTCGTCTAGTCCTGCGGCAAGCTGAACTTTTTCTGACATTGATGCCACTTTTTTCACTTCGCCATGATCTACACGGGCGATGGCCAAATGAAAGCTGTTTGATCCCATATCGATGGCGGCAAGTAATTCTTCATCAATCAAAAAGTCAGACATTCCAGAAATAAACCTTTAACGAATTGTGCTTAGAGTAATTCACATGCATGCAATTTAAAAGCCATTTGTGGCGACAATTTAATGCCTTATTCTTTTTTGTATCGGGAATAATAGTGAGACACGATCATCACTATCGTGATCATCCATTAGACAAAATAACATTAAGCATTGAAAATTTACAGATTCCCCTACATTGTTAAAGATGGCTATGTAATACTAATAATTAGTTATCTTTAAAATATTAATCTGGAGCACATTCCATGTCTGGCAACATCGTAAACACTACTGACGCAAACTTCGAAGCAGACGTTCTTCAATCAGACGTTCCTGTACTGGTCGACTTCTGGGCAGGCTGGTGTGCACCATGTAAAGCAATTGCACCCGTACTTGAAGTGCTCGCTGATGAATACCAAGGCAAAGTTAAAATCGTGAAAGTTGACGTAACTTCTTGCGAACAAACTGCTGTGAATTTCAACATCCGTAACATCCCGGCTTTGTTGATGTTCAAAAATGGTGAAGTTGTTGCGACTCAAGTCGGTGCTGCACCAAAATCTAAACTGACTGCATTTATTGATGACAATATCTAAGCACAGCATTTTTAGTAAAAAATACGCGACTCATGCTCGCGTATTTTTTTCGGCTATAAATTGACAAACCTGGCATTTTCTCTTATATTCGCTACTCAAGAGATAAAGGATCCTAAATCCTGCCAATTTCTTACAAGACACATTACATAAGATGCCGCTCGGCAATAGAAATTGTTTTCCACATTTTTCTTTGAAACACTCAAACAGATCTCTGAATTGTTCTTTTGCAAATTCAATTGCTTTCGTTTGAATGCTGGTATGCGGCCGAATGTTACTCCCTTTCTAACCTGTACCTCAGAACTTTGATTCTATCTGACCACCTATGAATTTAACCGAACTCAAGAAAAAACCGATTGGCGAACTCATCAAGATTGCCGAGTTTATGGGCCTCGAAGGTATGGCTCGTAACCGTAAGCAAGACATTATTTTTGCCATCTTAAAACGTCATGCAATGAATGGCGAAGAGATTTTTGGTGATGGCGTTCTAGAAATTTTGTCAGATGGTTTTGGCTTTTTACGCTCAGCCGCAGGTTCTTATTTAGCAGGTCCTGACGATATTTATGTCAGCCCTTCTCAAATTCGTCGTTTTAACCTCCGTACTGGCGACACCATTACTGGCACCATTCGCCCGCCGAAAGAAGGCGAACGTTATTTTGCTTTACTTAAAGTCAATCAAATTAACTACGACACACCTGAAAATTCACGTAACAAGATTCTGTTTGAAAACTTGACGCCATTATTCCCGACTGAACAGTTGGTGATGGAGTTGGGCAATGGCACCACTGAAGATTTAACCACCCGTGTGATCGACTTAGTTGCACCGATTGGTAAAGGCCAGCGTTCAATTATTGTGGCTCCGCCGAAAGCGGGTAAAACCATGCTGCTGCAAAGCATTGCACAGTCCATCGTTCGCAATAATCCTGAAGTTATTCTGATCGTTCTCCTAATTGATGAGCGTCCAGAAGAAGTGACTGAGATGGAGCGTACGGTTCGTGGTGAAGTCGTGGCTTCTACCTTTGATGAATCTCCTGCACGTCACGTTCAAGTCGCTGAAATGGTGATTGAAAAAGCAAAACGTCTGGTTGAACATAAAAAAGATGTGGTGATTTTGCTTGACTCGATTACCCGTCTGGCACGTGCTTATAACACTGTGATTCCTTCATCAGGCAAAGTACTGACTGGTGGTGTGGATGCACATGCCTTAGAACGCCCTAAACGTTTCTTCGGTGCTGCACGTAATATCGAAGAAGGCGGTTCACTGACCATCATTTCTACTGCCCTGATTGAAACCGGTAGTAAAATGGATGAAGTGATTTACGAAGAATTCAAAGGTACAGGTAACCAGGAAATTACCCTTGATCGTCGTATTGCTGAAAAACGCGTGTTCCCTGCAATGAACATCAAGAAATCTGGTACTCGTCGTGAAGAACGCCTGATGTCAGAAGACAATCTGCGTAAAGTCTGGATTCTGCGTAAGCTGCTGCATACTCAAGACGAATTGGCGGCAATGGAATTCTTACTGGATCGTATGAAAGAAACCAAGACCAATGATGATTTCTTTGATCAGATGAAACGCAAAGCTTCAAATTAAAATTTTAAATGAAAGGTCATCTAAACGGTGGCCTTTTTTAGGTTGACATAAATTACAGAATGAAACAATGAAGCCTGATTTATGTAAACTTATTTTTAAGTTTTTGATTAATAAAATATTCAGATTAAAAATTGTATAACTTTTAAGTATTTAATAAGCCTTTCTCCAATCTAAATCTTTCATTCCATTGTTATTTTCTGTTAAAAACTTCTTATTTTTTATCGTTTTTCCGTACTTTTTTGATCATTGCCAGTAGCAATTAAAAATGCGCAGTGATAGCATATTTGCAGACCAGTTAGACTGCTCCTGCGTTGTTAGTCCCTAACACAATTAGGAACAATAAAAGCACTTAACAGACTAACTTTGGTTTTTTTTAATCTCAATTTTTAGAGAGTGATGCCATGTTATTCAAAAAAATCGCTATTGCTGCTGCAGTTGCTACTACTCTAGCTTTCGTTGGTTGTGCTAAAAAAGCTGACGACGCCGCTGCTGACGCTAACCAAGCTGCATCTGAAGCTGTAGAAGCTGCATCTGAAGCTGAAGCTGCTGCTGATGCTGCTGCTGTAGAAGCTACTTCTGAAGTTGCTGCTTCTGAAACTGCTGCTGTTGCTGAAGCTGACGCTGCTGCTGCTGTTGCTGTTGACGCTGCTGCTGACGCTACTGCTGCTTCTGAAGCTGCTGCTCAATAATCTTTTAGATTATTCAGTACAAAAAAAGAGAGCCTTTGGCTCTCTTTTTTTATTTTAAAAACTGGAACTTAACAATATTGATCCCAGTTTTTAAAAAAGCAGATCAGTTGACCTGCTCATTTCCCACACGTTGACGGAACTTCTGTCCGGCACGGAAGGTGACCACACGGCGTGCAGAAATCGGAATCTCTTCACCCGTTTTCGGGTTACGGCCCGGACGTTGACGCTTATCACGCAACTCGAAATTACCAAAACCCGAAAGTTTTACTTGCTCGCCTGAGATGAGCGCCTGGCTAATCTCATCGAAGAACAACTCAACCATTTGTTTTGCTTCACGACGGTTTAAACTCGTGAGCTCACTTAAATGATCAGCCATTTCTGCTTTAGTTAGTGCTGTCATGAAGCCCTCAATGTCGCTTGGTAAGTGTTTTCTAACACTTGAAGGATATTATCCATACCTGATTTAATTTCAGCATCTTCCAGTGTACGGCTTGGATGCTGCCAGAGAAGTGCAAATGCCAGTGAGCGTTTCCCTTCTTCTACTCCTTGTCCAGTGTACACATCGAACAACCAAGTTGAGTCTAAAAGCTCTCCGCCTGTTTTTTCGATAAGTCCCTGAATTTCGCTAACATTAATCTTATCACTAATTAAAAGCGCAATATCACGTCGAACCGATGGAAAACGTGATAATTCTGTAAAATTAGATACATAAGTTTGCAAAACAGCCGCTTGATCCAATTCTGCTACCCATGTGGTTGCCAGATCAAGTTCGTCTTCAAGTGAGGGATGTAAACGCCCCAAGTAACCAATTGATTGACCATTCACGAGAATTTCTGCGGATTGTCCTGGATGCAACCAGCTACGCTCTGAACGCACATATTCTACTTTGACACGACCAGCAGCCAAAATTTCTTCTACATCACCCTTAAAGTCAAAGAAGTCCATTGCAGCGGGTTTCACATGCCAAGATTCAGCATGACGTGAACCAGTCGCAATCAATGCAAAAGTTGGAATCTGTTTTAAATCATGGATGCTGCTGGCTTCTTGATAGTCAAAACGCAGACCGAGCTCAAAGAAACGTACACGGCTTTGCTGGCGGTTGACATTGTACTGAACACAAGGAATAAGGCTAGATAGCAAGGTTGAACGCATCACTGCCAAATCACTTGAAATTGGATTGGCTAATACTAATGGATTCACACTGGAATTAAGTTGCTTTTCAAGCTTTAGGTCTGCGAAGCTAAAGCTGATCGCTTCTTGGTAACCTAAAGTTACCGCGGTTTGACGGAGTTGGCCCAATTCAAACTGATCTTGGTATTTCGCCAGCTTCACATCAATCACAGGCAGGCTGATTTGAATATTGTCATAACCGTGAATACGCGCCACTTCTTCGATCAAATCTTGGTAAATCACCATATCATAACGATGTGATGGCGGTACCACTGACCACTCGCCTTCTGCTTTTACTGTAACTTCACAACCTAAACGGCTTAAAGCATCAGTAATGAACGCTGAGTCAACACTATAACCCAGCAGTTGATCGACTTGTGCTTGATTCAACTCAATTGCGTCGCGTGTTGGCAATAATGCTGCATTTTCGGCAACTGTAATTGGTCCAAACTCACCGCCCGCAAGTTCCGCAATCAATTGTGATGCGCGGTGCATAGCGATCAATGGCAATTCAAAATCGACACCACGTTCATAACGCTGAGAAGCATCAGTATGCAGGCCAAAGCTACGTGCACGACCGGCAATATGCAGTGGCGCGAAGAATGCTGATTCCAGGAAAATTTCAGTGGTTGCATCGCTGACTGCTGAAAACAAGCCACCCATAATACCAGCAATGGCCAATGCTTTTTCATCATCTGCAATCACCATCACTTTTTCGTTGAGTTCAACTTCTTGTTCATTGAGCAAAACTAACTTTTCAGCTTCCGTCGCTTGACGTACATGTACCGCACCTTGAACTTTACCGCCATCAAATGCGTGTAGCGGTTGACCAAGCTCGATTAATACATAGTTGGTAATATCAACCAGAATGCTGTGCTGACGAATACCTGAACGTGCCAATGCACGCTCCATCCATACAGGAGTCACAGCCTTGGTATTGACGTTCTTGATGACACGACCCAAATAGCGTGGGCAGCCTTCAGTCGATACAACGACTTTCTTTTCGTCGCTAATAGTCGCAGCTACTTCTTTAATTTCAGGGGCAGTTACTGGCAATTGGTTAATCACACCAATTTCACGTGCGATCCCGCGAATACTGAAGCAGTCCCCACGGTTCGGTGTAATGCTGATGTCAATCACGTTGTCATCAAGGTCTAGATATTCACGAATGTTCATACCTACTGGTGCATCCGCTGGAAGCTCTAACAAACCATCAATTTTATCTTCTAAATCGATTTCTGAAGCGCCGCACAGCATGCCTTTTGACTCGATACCACGTAGCTTGCCTTTCTTGATTTTGAAATCGCCTGGAAGTACTGCACCAATGGTCGCAACTGGCGCTTTCATGCCGGCACGTACGTTTGGCGCACCACATACAATTTGCAGTGGCTCACCTGAATCGATATTGACAGTGGTCACACGCAAGCGATCTGCATCAGGATGTTGTTCTACTGTCAGAACTTCCCCCACCACTACACCAGTAAATGCTTTTGCTGCAGGTGCAAGCTCATCGACTTCCAGACCCAACATGGTCAATTGATCAGAAAGTTTTTCGCTATCGATGGCTGGGTTGACCCATGTGCGTAGCCAATTTTCGCTAATTTTCATTGATATAAAACCTGTAATTCAAATCTCTAGAATCCCCCTCTGCCCCCCCATTTTCCAAAGGGGGAGAACTCCATCTATTTCGCGGAGTCCCTCTCCTTTTTAAAAGGAGAGGTTAAGGAGAGGTATAAATTTGTTTTAAGCAAACTGGCGTAAGAAACGCACATCATTTTGGAAGAACATACGTAAGTCATTCACGCCATAACGCAGCATTGCAAAACGTTCAACACCCAGACCAAAAGCAAAGCCTTTGTATTTTTCAGGATCAATGCCTGCAGCTTGCAGCACATTCGGATGCACCATACCGCAGCCCAATACTTCTAACCAGCGACCGCGTTCATCCATAATATCCACTTCCGCACTCGGCTCGGTGAACGGGAAATAAGATGGACGGAAACGTACTTTCAAATCTTTTTCGAAGAATTCGTTCAGCAGGTTAATCAGCAAACCTTTCAGTTCCGCAAAGCTGGTATTTTCAGCCACGTATAAACCTTCGATCTGATGGAACATCGGTGAGTGGGTTTGATCCGAATCACAACGGTAAACACGGCCCGGACATACGATCTGGATTGGTGGCTGCTGAGTTTCCATGGTACGAATCTGCACACCAGACGTATGCGTACGCAGCAAATGGTTCACATCAAAATAGAAAGTATCGTGCATGGCACGCGCCGGGTGATGACCTGGAATGTTCAGTGCTTCAAAGTTGTGATAGTCATCTTCAACTTCAGGACCTGTTGCAATCGTAAAACCTGCCTTGGTAAAGAACTGGCAAATACGCTCTTGCACCTGGGTCACTGGATGGATACTGCCCACCTGCTGGCCACGACCTGGTAAAGTAATATCAATGGTTTCGCTTGCCAGTTTTTGTTCTAAGGCAGCTTTATGCAGTTCTGCCTGACGTGATGTCAATGCAGCGGTAATGGTTTCACGTACAGCATGGATTTGTGCGCCGAAGACTTTACGTTCTTCGGGATCCATTTTACCAAGCGACTTAGATTGTTCCGCGAGCTGGCTTTTTTTCCCCGTAAATTGCACTCGTACTTGATCAAGTGCAGCAAGGTCTTGAGCTGCTGCAATCGCAGCGAGCGCTTCAGTGGTCAGGGCTTCCAGTGACATAGTAACTCTCAAAGCAACAGGTTAAAAAATATTTTAAAAACCCCACATTCTAACAGTTTTTAGACACTTTGATGAAGATGCGTTTTAAGGAAAATTAGATTGGCATGATTAAATATAAAAAGTATAAGATAAACACAATATCAATCAGATCAAATCACTATGGCACTCGATCAAATTTGGAAACAGCAACTGACCCTCGTCACTTACGGCAATGAGTATTTGACTCAGGACCTGAGTTTCAATCGTTGGATTCAACATTCCATTTTTAATCAGCATCAGTTTGCCTTTCGGGATCTGATGTCACAACATCTGCTGGCCCAGCATTTCCAGATCTGGCTGGAAGGCCTGAAAAAACAAGGTGTGCGTCGCCTTAGCTTACATCGCTCTGATTTACTGGTTGATGAGAACAATCCGAATGCCAATGTCGAGCTACTGCCACTGGCACATTTTATTGTCAGTCATGGCGCCAAAGCCAAAACTGCCTGGATCATCGGCAAGGAACTGCCTGAATGGTACAGCGCGGACAATGACTACGAAGCGCCCAAATCACAACAGTCCCCTTTACGCCATGAAACATTCTGGTGTTATGAATTAAATCCCAAACTAGCCAAGCGCATTGATGTGGAACTAGAAGCGCCAAACTGGGATGATATCCAGGCCTATACCGATCATGAACTCTTTGAAAGTAGCCTTGCCCAAGATTTTACCGAGCCGGCGTATACCAATTTGCCTTATTACGGCACCATGCCTGCCATTCAGGCCGATAGCGAAAGTCATTTGGCCTTAATTCCCACTGACTATTCAGCGGATTATGCTCACCAGACTTTGTACCGCCTAGACGCCTTAAACGACTTTATTCAAACTAAAATCCAGCATCCCTATCGTGCAGATGGCGAAGTACTCAGCCCGGAGCAGCAACTCAATCTGCGACATTTTTCGCAAAAAATTGATGATTTAAGTGCTAAATTCATCAGCAAAGTCGCCAACCACTATAAAACTGCACAGCTAACACCTAAAGTTGCACCTGACCCATTTGTCGGTATGAGTACTGAAGACCGCTCACCAAAAATTTCTAAAGCAGAAAAACCTCAAGATCCAGGTAAAGCCAGTTCTTCTGCAAATGTAGTGACCTTAATTGTGATTACCGTGATTATCTGTCTGATTGGTTACTATTTCGGGCTTTAAAAGAATTTTAAGAAGCTATTTTTTTAGCAGCTTTTTTAAACACAAGAAATTTTAAAAAATTAATGGACAAAGTCAAAATTGGTTGACTTTTTCTATAATCAGAAATAATTTGGTTGACGTTTTTATAAAAATGAAATAAATTAAAAATTCGCTACTTAGGATTTCCACATTACATTAAGTAAAGGATACGTTATTTATGGTCAAATACCCCCACCCTTCAACATTTGATAAAGAGTTAACAGATGACAAGTTAACTTATATTGCAAAATTAATGCTTCAGTGTTTCGATAAAAGTTTTCGAGACACCCGTGATATTGATGATGACAATTATACCTTTGGTACTGTTTTCTTTAAGAGAACTCATAATTGTTTGAAAAGAGAATTCCTCAATGATTCTTGTCCTTACAAATTTGAAATAGTTGATAAAACGAATAAATTTATTTTCAAAGTAGGACAAACACCTTGTCGTTTTTTTGAGGAAAAGAATTATTTTTATCCAACCAAGAAAGGTGCATTTGTCTTAACAGAACAATTAAGCCTTTTCAATGAAGTTGGCTTACCTTGCTATTCCAATTTCTTACTCATGTATTCAATTGATGAAGATGGATTCCCATTAGCCACTGTCCGTTTTGTCAGCTATGACATTAACGAAAATATAGTCGCTTTCTGGGAATATAATTCATCTAGCTTTGCTCCTTCAATTCAAACAAATGATTTGTTTACCCCTGATAGTAATGGCAAAAAACGCACTAGAAATCTATCTAGTAAACGTAATAAAGCTAACAAATCACAAGAGAATTGAATCAATTATTAGGTTCCACAATGTTTAATTCCTTTAATGGATTAGAACTAAAACTGCTGCGTTTATTTAATGAGTTATCACTTGAAGACGTAGCAGCTAAAGTTCAAAAGTCAAAACAATATATACATAAACTCGAAACAGGTCTTAGTTATCCTACTGAGGAACTGTTAAATGAGTTATGTGATATTTTTAATGTAAAGAAAGATTTTTTCTATCAAGTACATTCTCCTTTACAAGAAGACCAAATCCATTTTCGTAGTCTTAAATCATCACGACAGTTTGCAAAACAAGTCGTTATTTCTAGAGCAGAACAATTAAATCGGTTAATTAGATATATTGAACATCATGTGGATTTGCCCGAATATTTAATTAATTCTATTGAAATTGATCATAATCAATTAACAGGTGAGCAAATTGAGAAAATTGCAGAGGAATTTAGAAAACAATTTGATTTAAATTTAGCTCCCATCGAAAATTTAACGGAGTTCTGTGAAGATGTTGGCATTGTTATAACTGATTTTGACTCTATTTCAAGTGAAGTTGATGCTTTATCATTGATTTGTCAAAGACCTATTATTGTTCGAAACACTAGTAAAAAAAGTGCCTGCAGACAAAGATTTGATATTGCACATGAGATAGGTCATATGGTACTTCATAATGGAGTTACTACTGGCGACAACCTAACTGAGTCTCAAGCGCATAGATTTTCTAGCGCACTACTATTACCTCAATCCATGCTAAGAACAAATTTTCCAATCTTATTTAAAGGTGGAAGGTTTGATTGGAATAAAATGAGTGAATTCAAAAGAATTTGGGGAATTAGTAAAGCAGCTATTCTATATAGAGCAAAGCAACTTAATCTAATTGATGACAATCAATATAAAACTGGTGCTATCCACCTAAGAGTCAATGGCGAGGCAAGACAGGAATCGGAGGATATTAGTATGCCTATCGAAACTCCTACTCTTCTTCAAGAAGCTTTAAATATTATATTAGATGATGGTATTTCTGCTGAAGAAATTTCCAATGAGTTAAATATTTCTATTTCTATGCTCGAAAAGCTTACCAATATGAAATTTCATACTCAGGAAAGGAAACTTAAAATTATCTAAAAAAAAGACCGCTAAAAGCGGTCTTTTTCAAGTCATAAAGACTTATGCAGCCAATGCATCTTTAGCTTTAGAAGCTAAAGCAGCAAACGCAACTGCGTCATGCATAGCGATGTCAGCAAGTACGCGACGGTCGATAATCACTTGAGCTTTTTTCAAGCCAGCGATCATACGGCTGTACGACAAACCATTTTGACGAGCACCAGCGTTGATACGTGCAATCCACAAAGCGCGGAATTGACGTTTCTTCTGACGACGGTCACGGTAAGCATATTGACCAGCTTTGATTACCGCCTGGAACGCTACGCGGTAAACGCGTGAACGAGCACCATAGTAACCTTTAGCGCGAGCAAGAATTTTTTTGTGACGGCGATGAGCCTGTACACCACGTTTTACACGAGCCATTTATAATCTCCTTAGATGTACGGGCACATACGACGAACTGAAGCAACGTCACTTACGTGAACCATTACACAGCCGCGCAATTGACGAATACGCTTAGCAGATTTTTTGGTCAAAATGTGGCGTTTGAACGCTTGTTTACGCTTAAAACCGTTAGCAGTCGCTTTAAAGCGTTTAGCTGCACCACGGCGAGTTTTCATCTTAGGCATAACAACCTCTTTTGAACACCTGTTCGGCTCGTTTGCACCATTACAAAACGACCTGCAGGTAAGGGAGCGAGTATTCTAAAGCATCTTTGTTTAAAACAAAAGCATCTTCACCCAATAAGCGAATTTAAAGAATGATTTCGCTCTGAAATAATATCCAAGACTGGATCAGGAAAATAGCTGCAGGCTTAGAACATGGCAAAGGCAGCATAGACAAACAGATAACGTCCAATTTTAGCGATACTGACCATCAGCAGAAAACGGGCGAAGTTTTCTTTTAATAGTCCCGCAATTAAAGTGATTGGATCACCAATGATAGGCACCCAGCTCAGCAGTAAAGACCAGTAACCATATTTCTGATAGGTCTTTTGCGCCTTGAGCATCTTGTCTGCTGAAACCGGGAACCACTTTTTATTCTTATAATGTTCAATCTTGAGACCCAGATACCAGTTCACACAAGACCCCAGAATATTGCCCAGACTGGCCACGGCAATTAACAGCACTGCATGCTGCTTGTTCTGCACTAAAAGCCCCAGCAAAACCGCTTCAGACTGTAAAGGTAGTAAGGTCGCTGCACCAAAGGCCGACAGAAACAGTAAAAATAGGCTCATTACAGCATTAATGGCTCAAGCCCATTTTTTTCTTGGCTTTACTGTATTCCCAACTGGACCAAACGACTGCCGTCACCATCGCCATGATCCGCGCCCACTTATACTGCTCATTGAGCGGTGCAATTGCAGCACGGAGAATCTGCTGATCTTTGGTATTTAGGGCAGCAATCACCTGATCGATATGCACAATTTCAGCAACATACAGCACTAAACATGCAGCAATGCCGAAAAGAATGCTCCAGTAAATTCGGGTATTACTTTCAACAATCTTGGTAAAGTTCAGAAGAAAATCGTTCATATATCCATCCAATAAAAAACCACCGTAAGGGTGGCTTTATTTGCTTAAGGCTATTTTAACATAAAGGCAGACGCTTAACTGACCTGTATTGCCAACGCTTTCTGAACCGCAGGACGAGCATTCAAACGATCGATATATTTGGAAACTTCAGGATAGTCTTCCAGAGTGATCTGCTGCCAGTCATGCCGTAATAACCAAGGGAAAATGGCCATATCTGCAATCGAGTATTCGCCAGCCACATACTCCTGCCCGACCAGCTGTTTATTCAACACCCCATATAAACGCTTGCTTTCATTGACATAGCGCTCTGTGGCATAAGCAATCCGCTCAGGTGCAAAACGGCTAAAGTGATGATTTTGCCCGAGCATCGGCCCCAAACCGCCCATTTGCCACATCAGCCACTGTTCGACCTGAATACGCTTCACTTCATCGGCTGGATAAAACAGACTTGTTTTGCGACCCAGATATTGCAAGATCGCACCTGACTCAAAAATTGAAATGGCGCGGCCATGTGGCCCATCCTGATCAACAATTGCCGGGATTTTATTATTGGGAGAAATAGCCAGAAAATCGGACTGGAACTGGTCATTTTCCAGAATATTGATGGGAATAATTTGATATTCCAGCCCCATTTCTTCTAGAGCAATACTAATTTTATGGCCGTTGGGGGTGCCCCAATAATATAAATCGATCATTTTCTTCTAATACTCCCTGCACTTTTACTATGCGACGATGTACTCAACATAGAGGATTTAGAAAGAAACAACAAGTCTGCATTTTAAAATTATTTTTCAATAAATATCAAAATCTTATTAAAAATTTATATATTTTTTTCTTTTTGATCTTGAAAATTTCAGCTCCAAACACATATTTATTTCTGCATAAGGATTGCGTCAATCTTATGCGCTGTTGATGTCTGACATGACAGATCTTATTTTCTTGTTTTTATAACTTTGCTTTAGTGAGAAGGTTCTAATCATGAGTAACTTAAATCTTCATCCATTATTTCGTCGTAGTATTGGCTTTGATCGCTTGAATGACTTTATTGACTATGCCATGCAAAGCGATGCACCGAATTACCCACCGTATAATATCGAAAAGCGTGGTGAGAATAATTACCGCATCGTGGTGGCAACTGCGGGTTTTCGTCAGGAAGAACTCGACATTCGTCTGGAAAATAAGTTGCTGACCATCCTAGGCAAGCCTGAAAACCAGAGCAATGACAGTATTGAATTCCTGTACAAAGGCATTGCGCGACGTGCATTTAAATTGTCTTTACGTCTGGATGAATATATAGAGGTACAACAGGCAGACTATGAAAATGGTTTATTGATCATCGACTTGCAGCGCATTATTCCAGAAGAAAAATTGCCACGTCAAATCCCGATTGGCAATAAACTGCTCATTGCAAACGATGAAAAATCAGTGGAATAAGCTTGATTAAGTACGCAAAGGAAGGTCCGAAAGGGCCTTTCTTTTTGGCTACAGATTACCTAAGCTCATTAAGGCAATACGCTTTCTGATCATAAAAATAAACCATGAATGTGCCAGAAAACATCCTGTTTCATCAAGCTAGCCCGATCATGCGCACTACGGGATATTTGCTGTTTTGTTATCCGGTCGGAATATTCAGCATTTTTTATTTCAGCAGTGTGCGTAGCAATTCCAGTTTTTTCCAAGGACTATTATTTTTATGGCAGGAGTCTCCTGACTTTTATATTTATATTGGCGGCTTTCTTGGTCTTTCGCTGCTTATGCAGGGAACCAAACTCAAAATAACCTCACAAGCCATTTATTATACTTTGGCCGGTTTCCGCATCAGCCTGTGCTTAAAACGACATTCCGTACAGTATAGTTTTCTGAATCCGCGCTATGATTCTCTCAAAGCGCACCTCAAACGCTGGCTCTATAACATGCCAGCGCATGTGATTAGTCAACGCGATGGCACTTTGGATTTTAAATTGTGCCAGCCCGGTCTGATGAATCAAATTTGTCTTGGATTTTTCCGGATTCAGCTGTCGATGTTTTCCCGCCAGCAAGCTCAACAGATTATGTACGCCATACAAAGCGCCTGGAATTTTAAAGAATAAAAAAAGCCCTGCATATGCAGGGCTTTTTTCGCTTAATGAGTGCTTACTTTTTCTTTTTAGGACCAAGTAGCATACCCATTTGACGCCCTTCCATTTTCGGCATCTGTTCAACAGTACCGAATTCAGCCACGTCAGCTTCAATTTTTTGCAATTGAGCTAGACCCAACTGTTGGTGCGCCATTTCACGACCACGGAAACGAAGCGTGATTTTCACCTTGTTACCTTCTTCAAGGAACTTGATGATTGCACGTAGTTTTACGTTGTAATCACCAACATCAGTACCCGGGCGTAGCTTGATTTCTTTCACCTGGACTTGATGTTGTTTTTTCTTCGCTTCTTTCTGCTTTTGCTTAAGATCAAACAAATGCTTGTTGAAGTCCATGATCTTACATACTGGTGGCTCAGCGTTTGCTACGATCTCAACAAGATCAAGTTCAACACTTTCTGCTGCGCGTAGGGCATCAGCTAAGCTTACAATCCCTTTCTGCTCACCATTTTCGTCTACAAGACGGACTTCTTTCGCACGAATTTCATCATTCAAGGCAGGACGGTTTGATTTGTTACCGCCCTGTTGATTACGGTCAGGCTGTTTAATCGCTGTTACTCCACAATGTACCGGCCGCGTTCGGCTACGGCTGCTTTTACTAGGTCAACGAAAGCATCGATTGACATAGTACCCAAATTTGTTCCTGAGCGGGTACGCACGTTTACGGTACCTTCCTCTACTTCACGGTCCCCAAGTACCAGTAAGTAAGGAATACGCTCTAATGTACGTTCACGAATCTTAAAGCCGATTTTCTCATTTCTCAAGTCAGAAATTGCACGGATACCGTTTTCTTTAAGTTTTGCGACGACTGACTCACATGCCTCAGCTTGAGAATCGGTAATGTTCATCACACACGCTTGCATTGGTGCCAACCAAGGTGGCATGAAGCCTGCGTAGTGTTCGATCAGTATACCAATAAAACGCTCGAAACTGCCAAGAATTGCACGATGTAACATTACTGGCTGATCGCGGTCATTATCTTCAGTGACATAAGACGCATCTAAACGTTCTGGCAAGTTAAAGTCACACTGAATGGTACCACACTGCCAGACACGACCTAAGCAGTCTTTCAGAGAGAATTCAATCTTCGGACCGTAGAATGCGCCCTCACCCGGTTGAAGCTCCCACTCAAGACCCGCAGCATCTAAAGCATCTGCCAAAGATTTTTCTGCCATATCCCAAAGCTTGTCATCTCCGACACGTTTTTCAGGACGCGTCGACAATTTCATTTGTACTTCTTCGAAGCCAAAGTCTTTGTATACATCCAGTGTCAATTTGATAAAGTCTGCAACTTCAGGCCCAATCTGTTCTTTGGTACAGAAGATATGCGCATCATCTTGAGTAAAGCCACGTACACGCATAATACCGTGTAAAGAACCTGATGGCTCGTTACGGTGACATGAACCGAACTCTGCCAAACGAACAGGAAGATCACGGTATGACTTCAAACCTTGATTGAACACTTGTACGTGACAAGGACAGTTCATTGGCTTCACCGCATAGTTACGGTTTTCAGAATGCGTGGTGAACATGTTGTCTGCATAGTTGGCAGCATGACCCGATTTTTCCCACAGCGTGAAATCGACCACTTGTGGGGTACGGATTTCTTCGTAGCCATTGTCTTGCTGAACTTTACGCATGTACTGTTCAAGAACCTGGTAAATGGTCCAGCCGTTCGGATGCCAGAACACCATACCTGGTGCTTCTTCTTGCATATGGAACAAGTCTAGCGCTTTACCAATTTTACGGTGATCGCGTTTTTCTGCTTCTTCAATACGTTTTACATAAGCAGCAAGCTGTTTTTTGTCTGCCCACGCTGTACCGTAAATACGTTGTAGCTGTTCGTTTTTCGCGTCACCGCGCCAGTAAGCACCAGAGATTTTAGTCAACTTGAACGATTTGAGGAATTTGGTATTTGGTACATGCGGACCACGGCACATATCCAAATAATCCTGATGGTAGTACAAGCCCATTTGTGTTTCTTCAGGCATGTCTGCGATCAGGCGCAATTTGTATTCTTCGCCACGCGCAGTGAATTCAGCAATGACTTCATCACGCGGCGTCATTTTTTTCACAACATCATAGTCTTGATCGATGAGCTTTTTCATACGCTCTTCAATCGCTGCCATGTCGTCTAAGGTAAACGGACGTGGCATCCAGATGTCATAGTAGAAACCTTCTTCAATGACTGGACCAATGACCATCTTTGCTTCTGGGAACAGTTGCTTAACCGCATGACCGACCAAATGCGCACAAGAATGGCGAATGATCTCGACACCGGCTTCGTCTTTAGGCGTGATGATTTGTAGTGTTGCATCTTCAGTGATGAGATCAGACGCATCAACCAAACGATCGTTGACACGACCAGCAACTGTATTTTTTGCAAGACCAGGACCAATGCTAAGTGCAACGTCCATCACAGATACGGCGTGATCAAACTGTTTTTGATCGCCATTTGGCAAAGTGATAATTGGCATAAGAAATCCTTAAGGAGTGATGCCCCGTACCATGGAGCATATCACCGCGAGATTATGATCGAGGCACAGCCTCAAAAGATAAAAACGGTGGATAAATAAAATCGATTCGAATTTTACACGGCTTGGCCGCATGATTAAACCTTTTCCCAATAAAAATAAGATTTACCATCAAATCTGTGCCAGATCGTTAAAGGCTTAGGCGCATTTTTCAGTTCAGAATGTAGTTATTCCCGGAACGTCTGCCACTGGAGAAACTTCCCTTCTGCATAGACATACAGCTGTGCGAATTGCGGGATGATAGCTTCACTTTGTGTCGGTCTTAAAAACACATAATCATCGACATGAATATCGCACTGCATGGGCATCTGAAGTATTTCCTGATTGCTGCTGCGGCCATACAATACATGCGGCCGGCTTTTTTCAGGGTAGATATAATCCGCTCGCCAATAGCCTCCGTAAATAAATACGGCTTTATATTGATGAGGAAGATAATTCAGCAGCTCCAGACGGGGAATCTGACTACAAGGCAACACTTTTAAAATGGGTGCGGCAATCCATAAAGCACAGCTTAAAGCGGACAAATTTTCCAGATCAAAATCACTCGGCTTAAGCAGCATCGAGCCAAAGGCCAGATCATTACAGACACTTTGCTGGCAATGCTGCATAAAGGTTGGACTTCCCCCACCGTTAAAACACAAACCTTCATGCCATAAATCCGGGAATTTTCGCTGAAGAATACTTTTGTATTGTTGATACATCTGCTGCGATTGCTGATAACTTTTGTCGGGACTTTTCAAAATTTTTGGCAGTTTGGCGACATGTGCATCATAGCCCATTAGACCCGAAAGTTTGAGATAAGCCGCGTTGTGCTGAATCAGCTTCCTTAAGGCTATAAATTGCTGCTGCGTTTGTACGCCGCCACGATGCAGGCCCACATCAATTTCAATGTTTACATGCAAACGAATATTGAGTCGTTGTGCGAGCTGAAGATATTGTTGCAGATGTTCTACATCATCAATCAGCCATTGAATACTTCCTTGATCATTGATTTTATTTTGATCAGATAAAGTTTGATAAAAAGATTTTAGCGCCTGAATTGGCATCGGTTTTCCCAACAGAATATCCGCTTGTGAAAATGCCTCCATAATTTCCGCAAGATGCGGCAGATGAAAAACCATAAAGCGCTGGGTATTCAGCTTTTCACTGGCCAGTTTGAGTAGCGGAATACTCGCCAAGGATTTCACCACCAGACGCGGTTGTAACTGTTCAGGCAATTTCGACTGCATAACCTCCAGATTATGTCGATATTGCGCCAAATCCAGAATCAGTTGCGGTGTGCCAGTGCCCTGCTGTTTTAAATCCTGTGTTAACTGCTGAAAATAATTCGATTGCATCACCCTCTCCTCATTTACCAGACAAAAACAGTTGCTTTAGGTACGGATTGAGCCATTTTTGCTGCGGATCCAGTTGCTGACGTAGCACCATAAAATCATCCCATTTTGGGTAGAGTTCGCGCAGCGAAGCGGTGCTCATGCTATGCAATTTGCCCCAATGCGGCCGTCCCTGATATTTCTGTAAAATCGGTTCAATCAGATCAAAGATGGTGCGGTAATCCTGTTTATAGAACTGGTGAATAGAAATAGACACTGAATCGCGCTGATAAAAAGGACTCAGCCAGATCTCATCGCCTTTGACATAACGGAACTCGATCGGGAAAAACATCGGCACCTGATGTTTACGTAAAATATGCAGAATCTCGTCCAGACACTGCAAGCCTGAATCAACCGGAATCTGATATTCCATTTCATTAAATTTGGTATTACGCGGGGTGGGGAAAATGCGATGCGACCAATCGACATAGCAGGTCGGTTTGACAAAGACACCGAGCAATTTTTGCAGATAAGGATTCGTAGCAGGCAACTTTCGAGTCAATTCTGAACACAAGGTCAGCAAGGCATCTTCCGAAGGCCAGCTCTCTGTTCTCGGCTGAATGGTTGCATCCGTTTCATCCAGAGTTTTCAGCATCACTTGATCGGCATGTAAAAAAGCCCAAAATTCAATATGCCGGTGCTGATGTTTCCATTGATCAATATGAGTAAATATGTCTTTTAATGAACAGAGCCGAATCTGTTCTTTTAGTTTATATCTGGGACGATTTTGCAGGGTGATTTGGGTCAATATACCCAAGCTGCCCAATGCCACCCGTCCAGCCTGAAATATTTCGGTATTCTGCTGACGATGACATTGCAACAGCTCGCCATCTGCGGTCAGCAATTCAAAGCCTTTCACGAAAGCGGATATGCAAGGTAAATCGATGCCCGTGCCATGCGTTCCAGTCGAAATCGCTCCGGCCAGACTTTGCTGGTCTATATCGCCCTGATTGATTAAGGCCTGATTGATCGGTGTCAGATCTTTCCCCAAATCATATAAACGCGTACCGGCGTACACGGTGCACTGTGTTTTCTCTTGATCAAAGGCAACCACACCTTTGAACTGATCGAGATTAAGCAACACCTCATCTGTCTTGGCCAAGGGGCTAAAGGAATGTCCTGCACCCACTGCACGAATGTGTGCATGGGTCTTCACTAAACTTTGTAATTCACTGATCTGGATGGGCTGAACAATCCGAGCAGTACTGAACTGGCTCCCTGACCAATTTCGCCAATTTTATCCGCCTGTTGTATTTTCATTATTATTCTCTGGCTCATATTATTTTAATGATTCAACTAGAGTAAAATACCTAAAAAATCAAACTTGGGAACCCATGCGTTCAAAACATTTAAGCAGGGTGAAATATTTTTATTACTATTCAAATACTTAAAATTTGTAAAATCGTACTCGACTAAAGCATAAATGCAAGATTTCTGAGAAATACATATCTTTTCAACAGGATATGAAAATAAATATAGAACGGAGTTTTACAATGGTTAGCGCATATGATGAATTACCGCGTACCCCCGCGAATTTTGTAGCCTTATCGCCTTTACGCTATCTTGATCGTGCAGCTTATATCTATCCAAATCAGAACGCGATTATTCACGGTAAGCGCCGGATCACTTGGCGTGAAAAATACAACCGTTGTCGTCAGTTTGCCAACCAACTCCAAAAATTAGGCATCGGTAAAAATGATACTGTGTCTGTTCTACTGCCTAACGTCCCTGCCATGATCGAAGCGCATTTTGCTGTGCCGATGGCAGGCGCAGTCCTCAACACCTTAAATACCCGCCTGGATGCCAAGACACTTGCCTTTATGCTGGAGCATGCCGAAAGCAAAGTATTATTGGTTGATCCTGAATTTACTGCACTTGCCACTGAAGCGCTTGCCCTGGTATCACAAGACATTTATGTGATTGATGTGGCTGATGCAGAGTTTGAAGGTGAAGATAAGCGTATTGGCCAAATCGAATATGAAGACTGGATTGCGCAAGGCAATGCAAACTTTGACTGGCATCTACCTCAAGATGAATGGGATGCCATTAGCTTAAGTTACACTTCGGGGACCACCGGCAATCCGAAAGGCGTGGTCTATCATCATCGCGGTGCCTACATTAACGCAGCCAGTAATATTATTGCCTGTGGCATGACACCACGTGCTACCTATTTATGGACACTGCCGCTCTTCCACTGTAATGGCTGGTGCTTTGCCTGGACCATGGCGGCCAACGGCGGAACCAATGTCTGCCTGCGTAAAGTCGATGCTGAACTGATCTTTAAGCTGATCGCTGAACATAAGGTCGATTACTTCTGTGGTGCACCGATTGTTCTGTCGATGTTGATTAACGCGCCTGAAGAGAAAAAGACCAAGATTGATCACCGTGTCGAAGTGATGGTGGCGGGTGCCGCACCTCCAGCAGCAATTATTGAAGGCATGCGCAATATCGGTATTAACGTAACGCATGTTTACGGCTTGACTGAAACCTATGGCCCCTCTGCACTCTGCGCTTCACAGGCAGGCTGGAGCGATCTGTCTATTCAGGAACAGGCACAGTTGCACTCCCGTCAAGGCGTCCCGTATCCATTGCAAGATGGCATGAAAGTGCTTGATCCGGATACCATGCAGGAAGTGCCACATGATGGTCAGACCATGGGTGAAATCATGTTCCGTGGCAATATCGTGATGAAAGGTTATCTGAAAAATCCTGAGGCGACAGCAGAAGCCTTTGCCGGTGGCTGGTTCCATACGGGAGATTTGGCGGTATGCCAACCGGATGGCTATGCCAAAATTACCGACCGTTCCAAAGATGTGATTATTTCTGGCGGAGAAAATATTTCATCGCTTGAAGTGGAAGAAGTACTGTATCAGCATCCGGCGGTGCTGACTGCAGCGGTAGTCGCCAAGCCTGATCCACGCTGGCAGGAAGTTCCTTGTGCCTTTATTGAGCTCAAAGAAGGCACCAAGGCCACTGAAGAAGAAATTATGGAATTTTGCCGTGAACATCTGGCCCGCTTTAAAGTGCCTAAGGATGTGGTGATTACCGAAATTCCAAAAACCTCGACCGGTAAATTGCAGAAATTTGTTTTACGCGAATGGGCCAAAGAGCGCGCGCAAGGTGAATTTTCTTAATTCCATACAGGCATGTTTTTTCAAAATCTACTCAATAAAAAATCGTGCTAATTTTTATTAGCACGATTTTTTAACTTATCCTTTTGTGAGATTTAACCTCATCCAACCCTCTCCTATAAGGAGAGGACTTTAAGGAGCTTACATCTCTACCATTTCCACGCCATCAATACGGGCAACGGTCATCAAATCTTTATCACCACGACCTGAAACCGTCGCAATAATAATTTGATCTTTATCCATGGTCGGTGCAAGTTTAGTGACATAAGCCATAGCATGTGCGCTTTCTAACGCCGGAATAATGCCTTCAATCTTGGTCAAGTCGCGGAAACCCTGTAAAGCTTCCTGGTCATTGATCGGTACGTATTTCACGCGATCCATATCTTTCAGGAAACTATGTTCCGGACCTACACCCGGATAATCCAGACCTGCAGAAATTGAATGGGTTTCGATGATCTGACCTTGCGCATCCGACATCAGATAAGTACGGTTACCATGCAGAACACCGACATGACCGGCATTCAATGGCGCAGAATGTTTACCTGATTCAATCCCATGACCTGCTGCTTCAACGCCGTACATTTTCACATCTTGGTCATTCAGGAATGGATAGAACAAGCCCATTGCATTAGATCCACCACCGACACATGCTACCAGGGCATCTGGTAAACGGCCAGTCTGTTCCAGAATCTGACGGCGTGCTTCACGACCAATGATCGACTGGAAATCACGAACCAGTTGCGGATATGGATGTGGGCCTGCCACAGTACCAATCACGTAATAAGTTGAATCAACATTGGTCACCCAATCACGCATGGCTTCATTCATGGCATCTTTTAAGGTTTTAGAGCCACTTTCTACCGGCACAACCGTCGCGCCTAATAAACGCATACGGTAGACGTTCATCGCCTGACGCTTTACATCATCTGCGCCCATGAATACTACGCATTCAAGACCTAAACGTGCTGCAATCGTTGCCGTTGCTACACCGTGCTGGCCTGCCCCTGTTTCGGCAATAATACGTTTCTTGCCAGAAAGTTTCGCCAGTAAGGCCTGACCAATTGTATTATTTACTTTGTGCGAACCGGTATGGTTCAGATCTTCACGTTTCAGGTAAATCTGTGCGCCACCCAACTCTTTCGACCATCGTTCAGCATGATATAAAGGACTCGGACGACCGACGTAAAACGCCATGTCACGGTCAAATTCTGCCAAAAACTGCACATCATCTTTCATACGGAAATAGAGCTTTTCCAAGTCTTCTAAAGCCGCCATGAGTGTTTCTGACACAAAACGTCCGCCATGAATACCGAAATGCCCGCGTTCATCCGGGAATTGGGTATAGTCAACTGCCTGACTGTTCTGGCTAGTACTTTGCTGATCCACGATGGACTCCTTGCATAAAGCGTTCTATGAGTTGTTGGTCTTTAATACCTTTTGCGGACTCGACACCGCCACTCACATCCACGGCATAAGCCTGTGTGGTGAGAATTGCCTGTTCGATATTGTCAGGATTTAAACCGCCTGCCAAGATCAAGGGAATATTGAGTTTGGGAAATGTGTCCCAATCGAAGCTGTGCCCTGTGCCACCTTTCAGATCAGGATGCCATGCATCTAATAGCACTGCGCTTGCGCCTGCATCTTGATAACCTTGAATTTCTGCGACTGCATCCAGATCAGGTTTTACCTGAATGGCTTTATACCAACGGCGTCCGACCTGCTGGGCGATAGCCTGACACTGTTCAGGTGTTTCATCGCCATGAAATTGTAAAATATCCAGCGGTATTTTATTTAAAATCGCCTGGATTTCATCTGCGTGACTATTCACAAATAAACCCACCGCCTGTACATAAGCTGGAACCGACTGAATCAGGATTTCAGCCTGCTCTAAAGTGACATGCCGCGGACTCGGTGGATAAAATACAAATCCTATCGCGTCACAACCAGCATTGGCTACGGCATGTACATCTTCAACTCGGGTGATTCCACAAATTTTGGCACGGGTTCGCATATTATGTTGGCTCTAGATCTACCAATGTATTGAACAATCTGTAAGATTGGGGCAAATCATTGTAATGCAATTTTTCTGACTTGCGTAAAAGTTCATCCGGATTATTCTCGATGCAGATTGTTTATAAGGCATACAAACTTTATACTGCGCTCACTTTGCAGCAAGTCCAAGCCTTCAGGCTTTAGGGAAGCTGGTGTAAATCCAGCACTGCCCCCGCAACGGTAAAAAATGAAACGTCTATCAATTTAAACTCTTCGGTTTACACCACTGCATCTTGATGTGGGAAGGTGGATATACAGCAAAGTCGCTGCTTTGCACATTTAAGTCCGGAAACCTGCTTGTTGTGTTCTATAACTCAATCATTCACGGGGAAGTGAATGTAGGGAGCTTTAACATGTCACTTCATTGTCAACCTACTGCCTTGGTAGGTGCGATCGCACTTGCGTTGGGTACCACCTCATCTGTTTTTGCTAACGAGCAAAAAGTTGCGAAAGCATCTTTAGATACCATTGTGGTCACGGCAACTCGCTCTGCAGAAAACATTGAAAATGTACCAGCGCGTATTTCGATTATTGAACCTGTAATTCTTGAGCAATCACCTCTTAAAGCACTACCAGATTTACTCAAAACAGACCCAAGTATTAATGTCGTGCAATCGGGTGGTTATGGCCAGCAAACTTCTATTTTTTTACGCGGTACCAATTCCAATCAAGTTTTAGTACTACGTGATGGTGTTCGTTTAAATACAGCCACCACAGGTGCAGCGTCTATTCCTTTTTTAGACACCACTGATCTTAAACAGATTGAAGTATTAAAAGGCCCTGCGTCTGTGCTTTATGGTACAGACGCAATTGGTGGTGTAGTGCAGTTTGTAACAAAAACGCCTGAAAAAACGAGTGCCTTTGTAACAGGTGAAATTGGTGAGAATCAAACCTACAAATCAATTATTGGGGCTGACTTGGCAGAAAATGGGGTGTATGCGCAGATTCGCGGTCAAGTTTTAGAAACTGACGGCACACCTGTATTCAATATCAATGACAACCGTGACTACAGTTATGATCAAAAAGGCTATAGTGCAAAATTCGGTATTGAAAAAGAGCGTTATGCAACATCACTCGATTACAGTCAAAATTCAGGAAATGTCCAATACAGTAATTGGGGTGCATTTTCCAGCCAAGATTTTGAAAATAAAATTGTAAACTTAAAAGGTCGTATTAACCCAACACAAGCCACTGAAATTAATGCACGTCTATCTCAGTTTAAAGATGACTTAGATCAGGTCACATCAAGCAGCTTTGTACATAGCACCACGCAAGAAGCAGAAATCTATGGCAAATGGAATTTCACAGCAGCACAAAATGTTTTACTGGGCATTACCCAGCGTAATACCGATGCAAAAACCCAGGCTATTGATGAAGATATTAATTCAACAGGCTACTATATTCAGCATCAGTATCAGACAAATAACTTAAGCACTCAGATGGGTGTGCGTGTCGAAGATAACGAAAAATTTGGCTCACATACCGTTGCACAAGGTGGTATCCGTTATCAACTGCTCCCTAATACCAGCATTTATACCAATATTGGTTCAGCATTTAAGGCACCGACTTTAAATGATATGTATGCTTTTGGCGGCAATGATCAACTGAAGCCTGAAGAAAGCATTTCGTATGAAATGGGGATAGATCAAAAACTTCCATTAAATATTTTAGTAGGTGCTTCCGCTTTCTATACGGAAGTCGATAATTTAATTAATTCGGAATGTATTATTGATTGTGGAGAAGAGTGGCTTCCAACTACTGTTTACCAAAACCAAAACATTGATGAAGCCAAGATGACTGGCGGCGAATTGACGGCACAATGGGCAAAAGATCAGTTCTTTATTAATGCCGGTTACACTTATGTCAAAACTGAAGATACGAAACAGAATTCAGAGCTATTACGTCGCCCTCGTCAGTCATTCACTGTATCGACAGGTCTACAAAATGCCGATTACGGTTTAAGTGCTGCACTGGTAGCAAAATCGAAAGCGAAGGACTTTAGTCGTGATATTCCAGGTTATGCACGTGTTGACTTAAATGCATATTGGAATATTAATCCAACAGTTAAACTGTTTACTAACATTGAAAATGTCGGTGATGTGAAATACAAAACTGTGCATAGCGCTGGCGACCAGTACTATGTGAACGGTGGCCGTCTCGCTTCTGCAGGCATCACCTTTAAATACTAAGCTCTAAACAGCAAAAAACTTTAAAACAGCGCAGTTTATGGATAATGTTATGACCGACATTATCCTTTTTTATTATCTTCATTAAAAATTCAAGGAACACATATGGGCCACCGTTTAAGTAAAATTTACACGCGCACAGGCGATTCAGGCACTACCGGACTCGGTGATGGCTCACGTGTTGCCAAAGATGATTTACGTATTGATGCACTCGGCGATGTCGACGAACTGAATGCCGTGATTGGCGTATTACGCGCACAAATTTCAGCAAGCACTATTAAAGATCAAGCCGCTTGGGATAAATCTTTAAGCCTGATTCAGCACTGGCTATTTGATCTGGGCGGCGAAGTCTGCATTCCGGGTTTTAATCTGGTGCAACCGGTATCGATTGAGTTTTTGGAAAATGATATCGACCGAATGAATGCGGCCTTACCAATGCTCAAAGACTTTATTTTGCCTACCGGAACGCTGGTGTGTAGCTTTGCCCATCAGGCCCGCGCTGTTTGCCGTCGTGCAGAACGCAGCGTCATGTCGGTACATCACCGTGACCAAAATATTCAGGCAGCGTCACTGCAACTACTTAATCGTTTATCGGACTGGTTGTTTGTCGCATCACGTACCTTGCAACGCGCTGAGGGCGGTTCCGAAGTGCTGTGGCAAAAAAATATCAATGACAGCATCGAAAAGTAAAATTATGTTTCAAGTTAGCATCTAAAAATACACGTCAGATGTCTCTTGATTTTACAGAGCATCTGACGAAAATAGAAAGTGTCATTCTTCTGTCACGTAGCCCTCGCAAAATGAACTTAACTTTCCCACTCATGAGCATCTTATGCGCATAATTGGTCATCGTGGTGCACGTGGCGAAGCCCCTGAAAATACCTTGGGCGGTTTTCAATATATTCAGGAGATTGGCATTCGCGCCGTTGAGTTTGATGTCCGTCAGCTCAAAGACAATGCCTTAATCATCATGCATGATGACGACTTTGTGCGTACCACCGGTTTGCAGAAGCATCTATACGAGTGTAACCGTCAAGATCTTACCCAATATAATCACGCAATGGCCTGGTCAGAATGGAATAAAATCGAAGCGACCCCACTGCTCGATCAAACCTTAAATGTCATTCGAAATTTCGAGCATATTGAAGTCGAAATTAAAAGCGTAGCATCTGAAGCAGCAGCTGAAAAAATCGCGTTTGAAGTCGAACAGCAGTTACAAGGCTATGAGCAGGCAGCTATTATTACCAGCTTTGATGCCAAAATTCTGGATGCTTTCAAACAGCAAAACTCACGTTTAAAACGCGGTTTATTGATTGAAACCGATGTCAAACATCAGGCCATTGATCAGGCGCTGGAACTTGGATGCTGTCATATTGGCTGGATGGATGAACTGGCCAGTAAAGACCTGATTCAGGCCACTCAGGCTGCCGAGTTGAATATCAGTGTCTGGACGGTCAATGATGTGACCCGAGCTAAACAGCTGCGAGACTGGGGCATTCAGGGGCTGATTACCGATTATCCAAAATTGATGCTACAACAACTCTAGATAATCTCTCTTAGCCTTGATTGATCTCGGTATTTCTTGACCCAGTTCATGTCGATAATACAATAAGGAAAGCGTGAATCTTCCTTAATCAGATTTTATTTGAAAGTGAAATTAAGTTGTCCAACCTCTATATTCTGCAAATTTACTGATAATATTGTAGAAACTATGAACAACTATTTTCCTCTGATTCATTCGGTTTCAATTTTCTGAAAGAGTGATAATCCTCATTCACTTAGTCGGAAATCAGAGCCTGTCTACGCTCGCAAAATGGTCACTTCTGCCCTACTTATTCTGTTACTGACAAGTACAATACAACCGTACAATAATGCTAGTGATGCCTTAGGGCACATGCTAATATGGAAAAGATAGGCTGCTGTTAAAACCAACAGTAGTTTCTGCTTTTTGTTATACCTTCCGAGGTTCTAGGAGTGCTGTTGGAGATGAATGCTCCCTTACCCAAAGCCCCCATCAACTGGATTGCTGTGTTTGCATTGGTATTTTTACCGATTGTAGCCCTGATCGCGATTCCGTTGTATGCGTATCACCATGATTTTAGCGCTGCCGCTTGGATCAGTATGTTTGTTTTACTGGGCGTAAGCAGCCTCGGCATTACAGCAGGATACCATCGCCTGTGGGCACATCGTGCTTATGAAGCCACTTTACCATTGAAAATCATCTTGATGATTATGGGTACATTTGCTGTACAGAATAGTATTTTATTCTGGGCATCTGGTCACCGTACCCATCACCGTCATGTCGATGATGTTGATCAAGATCCGTACTCGATCAATAGAGGTTTCTGGTATGCACATATTGGCTGGATGTTACGTGATTATCCATCAGGTGCAGCCAACTATAAAAATGCGCCAGATCTGTTAAAAGACAAAGTAGTGATGTTTCAGGACAAATACTACGTTCCTTTAGTGATTGCTGTTCATGCCGCGATTTTATTGCCAATTGGCTGGGCAGTCGGCGATGTCTGGGGCGTATTGCTGTTGGGTGGATTAATGCGTTTAATCCTGAGCCATCATGTAACCTTCTTCATTAACTCACTTTGCCACATGTGGGGAAATCGTCCTTATACCGACGAAAATACTGCACGTGACAACTTCGTACTCGCGGTTGCAACTTGGGGTGAGGGTTATCATAACTATCACCACATTTTCCAATACGATTACCGTAACGGCGTAAAATGGTGGCAATACGATCCAACTAAATGGTTGATCTGGACTTGTTCTAAACTTGGTTTAGCTAAAAACTTGCGCCGCATTCCTAGCTTTAATATCAAAAAAGCGGAATTGGCAATGAAGTTTAAATATGCTGAACAGGATCTTGCGGTATATGGCCATGATGTTTCTGAAGATATCTCGGCGGTAAAAACCAAGATCGCACAGGAATATGATGCATTTACCCAAACTTTAAATGACTGGGCGAAGCTGAAAGAACAGGAAATTCAGGTCAAGAAAGCATCGATGGCTGAAAAAATCCATCAGATGGATGACAAGCTGAAAGTTGAATTCCAGCTGGTTGAACAGCGTCTTTCTCATCATCGTCAAACCTTGAATCTACTGGTTCGTAATTTGAAAAAATCTGCAGTTTCTCAATAAAAGCTGTTGAACACTAAAGCCCCGATTGGGGCTTTTTTTATGTCCGAAAGATAACGTGAACTCTCGCTTATACAACAGTTTTATACAGCTATCTTTGTTATAGTAAATTTATTCCAATCCTGTACTGATGCCATGTATTTTAACTCTCGCTATCAAACACTGCCCGCCCGCCTCTATCACCATCAAGTTCCGCTGCCGTTAAAAGGTGCGAAAGCCGGACATTTTAATGCAGCTTTAGCAGAGCAATTGCAATGGTCGGATGAAGACAAGGCGCAATGGGTCGAGATTTGTAGTGGTCAGAAAGTTTTTACTGAATTTGAACCCTTGGCTATGGTCTATGCAGGTCATCAGTTTGGACAATGGGCAGGACAGTTGGGAGATGGTCGCGGGTTGTTGATTGCGCAAATTCTGGATAAAAATAATCAGACCATTGACCTGCATTTAAAAGGTGCTGGTGCAACCCCTTATTCACGCATGGGCGATGGTCGTGCAGTACTGCGTTCAGTCATTCGTGAGTATCTGGCAGGTCATGCCTTAAATGCTTTAGGTGTAGCATCCAGTAATGCAGTTGGTTTTACTTCATCAATCCAAGGTATTCAGCGTGAGAAGCTAGAGCCGGGCGCGATGATGTTGCGTACTTCAGACTGTCATATCCGTTTCGGCCATTTTGAATGGATCAATCAGTATCAGCCAGATCTACTAGCTGAATTTACCCAGAAATGTATCGAATGGCATTATCCAGAATGCCTGCAAGCCGAACAGCCGATTCTGAGCTTTGCCACAAAAGTTATTCAGCGCACTGCGGTGATGATTGCCAAATGGCAACTGGTTGGTTTTGCACATGGCGTGATGAATACTGACAACCTGAATATTACCGGTTCAACTTTGGACTTTGGTCCTTATGGCTTTATGGAGCGCTTCCGTCCGAACTGGATCAATAACCACTCGGATTATCAAGGGCGTTATACCTATCAGCAGCAGCCAAGTATCGGACATTGGAATTTGTGGCAATGGTTAAACAATCTGGTGCCGCTCTGCCCTACAGATTATGACAAAGAACAATGGAAACAGGATTTAGCAGCGTGTCTGGAGCACTATGAGCCAACATTTTTAGAGCATTATAAACATGGTTTAAACCAGAAAATGGGCTTGCCAAGTTTCCATAAAGACAGTTTTGACTGCGCAATGGCCTTTCTGCGCATTTTACAGAGTGAACAACTGGACTACACCCAAAGTTTTATCCGTCTGCAAAATAAAGACTATGAAGCCCTTAAAGATGATTGTCTGGATCGTCGTCAGTTTGAAGCATTTTTGACGCAATATGAAAGCATTCGAGAACAACAGGATATTGAAGAGTTAGACGCCGCCATGCACTTGATCAATCCACATTATATTATACGTAATCATATGGCACAGAAAGCCATTGAACTGGCAGAGCGGGATGATTTTTCTGAAGTAGGTCGTCTGTTTAAATTACTCAGTCAGCCTTATCTAAAACAGCCAGATTTGGAACAGCCTGAAGATTTAGCACCATTACCAAGTGATGTGCCTGAAGTCATGGTGAGTTGTTCGTCTTAATTTATTCACATCCAAAATAAAAACTGTGGATAATTTAAGCATTATCCACAGTTTTATGATGAGCTATCCATAACTTATGACCCTACACATTGTTGCTTCATCGACTGCATTAAAACTGCCGGAAGTCACTGTCACTCAGCCTTTTGGTGAAGGTTGTGATGTATTTAAAGTCATGGATAAAGTCTTTATGCTGACTTTTCATTTGCAAGGAAAAGCTGCGATTAATTTAAAAGTCGAGCCTGAGCATGGTGCAATGCTGCGGGATATTTATCCTTATATTCATACGGGCTGGCATATGAATAAACAGCATTGGATTTCAGTTTACGAGAGTAAAGATCTGGATGAATCTTTGATTAAAGATTTGGTACTGAATTCTTATGAGCTGGTTGTGGCAAAATTAAAGAAAGTAGATCAGCAAAGAATTAAATTACTCAGGAACATTTAAGCTGTACTAGAATAAGCTGATCATATATTTTTAAACTAAGGCTAGAATTTCAAATTAAATAACTATGAAAACTCGCAAAGTATTAGCTTCGCCTATAAAAACTGATCGTCTAAATTTACGTAAATTTCAGACTGGGGATGAAAACTCTCTCTTTACTGAATATTTCGGAGACTGGGAAGCGAGCAAATATCTCCAGAGAATGCCACATAAAAATATAAGTCAGACAAAAAACATGTTGGAAAATTGGTGTGGGGTAAACTGGGAAGACCCAGATGAAAATTTTGCCTGGATTGTCAGCGACCAGAAAACTGATTTGGCTCTGGGAATTGTATTGTTTTTTAATAAAGAGAATTGTGGGGAAATCCACTTTGGACTAGGAAAAAAATTTCAAGGACAAGGGTTTATGCAAGAGTCACTAAAAGCTGTAATTACCTATTTAAAAAATAATAGCACTCTTGAAAGAATTGAGACTTTCTGTGATGTAGAACATAGCAGATCAAAAAACGCCCTGATGAAATCAGGTTTCACCCAAACAGGCATTTTAAAAAATTGGGCAAGATTTCCTTTAATCGGTGAGGATACTAGAGACTGCCTTCATTATTATATTGAAATAAATTAAAATATTGATAGCCAACAGTTTTTCGCCCTCGATCAGAATAAATTCTTAACCATCCAAACCATAGGTTTCAGAACCCTCTAAAATGATCCAGGAGGCATTATACAAGTGTACTGTTCTTTTCATAAAATCAAAAAAAATAATGCTTTATAAAGAAAGCGAATAAGTTCTCACCTATTCGCTTCTCTTAAACATTAAAAACTTAATCAGTCTTCAGGATATTCAAAACGGTAACCGACCCCATACACCGCCTGAATCCACTCATGACGGTTGCCGGTTTCAGCCGCATCTGAAATCTTACGGCGCAAATTCTTGATATGACTGTCAATGACACGGTCAGCCACATCAAAACTGTCCGGATTAATATGATCCAGCAATTGCGCACGTGAATATACCTGTCCGACATGTTCTAGGAATAACTCCAGCAAACGGAATTCAGTTGGCGTTAAATTCAAGGCTTTTTGCTGGTACCAGATGCGCTGTTGTGATTTGTCCATGCGGAATAAATCATTGCTTTCCGGTTCTGATTTACGGTCCAGACGACGTAACACAGCCTGTACACGCGCGACTAGTTCCTTCGGGCTAAACGGTTTACAGAGATAATCATCAGCACCCATATTCAGACCCAATACCCGGTCAATTTCTTCAGTACGCGCGGTCACCATAATAATCGGTAAATCCGACTGTTCACGGACTTTACGGCAAATGGTCAGGCCATCCATACGTGGTACCATCAAGTCCAGAATCATCAGGCTCGGTTTACGTTGGGTAAAACTGTTATATGCTTCCTGCCCATCATGAAACATACTGACCTCAAAACCAGCAGCTTCCAGATAGTCTCGCACCAACTGTGCAAGTTCGATTTCATCTTCAACCAGCATGACATGTTTCATCAATCTATTCCCTTCATGGTTTCATTTGTTTAGGAAAGCTCAGCTTGCATCGTAAACCACCCAGTGGTGAATGTGCAAAGCTTAAGCTGCCGCCCAGCGCCTGCGTAATTTTACATGATAATGCCAAACCCAGTCCGGTTCCGCCAGTCGCCCGGGTACGCGAATCATCGACACGGTAGAAACGCTCACCAATACGCGCCAGTTGTTCATCAGTCAGACCAAACGGACTATCATCGACATATAAGGTCCATTCTTTATCATCTTGCGTAGTGTGAATATGCACCTGCCCGCCTGCTTCAGTATAGCGAATACTGTTACTCAGCAAGTTCGCCACAATCTGTTTAAAACGATCTAGATCCAGATTTAAATCAGTTCCTTCGCCATCTGCAGTAACCACTAATTCAGCCTGTTCAAAGTTCGGCTGGAAGTTAATGAGTTCCTGCTGCACAACCTCCCACGGATTCACCGTCGAGAAATAGAATTGCAATTGCTGGGCATCGACCTGTGCCAATGCGGCCAGATCTTGGGTCAGTTTTTTCAGACTGTTCACCTGAGCCAGCATGGAAGCAAAATGTTCAGGCGTTGGTTTACGGATTCCGTCCTGCATCGCTTCAATCTGTGCCTGTAAGACTGCTAGTGGCGTTTTTAACTCATGTGAGGTATCTGCCACCCACTGACGGCGTGAGGTTTCATGCTGATCCAGAATCACCGCCAATGCATTTAATTCATTGGATAAATCACCTAATTCATCATTCCGGTTCACTTTAACCTGATATTGATAATTTCCCTGAGTCAAGGCACGTGTGCCATTGAGCAGCCGTTGAATCGGCTTTTTGAAATAAGTCGCCAATAACAGGGACGCAATCAGACTCGCCAAAATACTGAGTGCATAAACCAGAAATAAATAACGCTTCTGGTTACTAAAGAAATTGATACTTAAGGCATCATCCTGATCCAGAACCGGTTTTAAGCCCAAATAGCCGACAATCTGGTTATTCACCATAATTGGGCGATAAGAGACCTGCTCATCCGAAGCCTCACCGACCACAAAACGACGCTTGGCATCATACAGAGAAAGACGTGAACTGAGACCAAGACGATCCGGCATCTGGATAAACTGTTTCTTGCCGGTCGGCTGCTGTGCTGGCTGTTCCCCATTCTTGCGATCAGCCCTAAACAGATTCTGATTGGAGCTGAGCGGGAATTTCAAGCCTTCAAAGGGCTGAAACTGTGAAGGCAAATTAGATGCCAGCACACGTAATTCTTCTTCATTGACCTGACGTTGTGGCAGCGCCGGATCTACCATACTGGGTGCGACCTGAGCCAGAGTCTGTTCCTGAAAATAACGCTGCTGCAAGGCAATATCATACTGACGGCGTAACCACCAGCGTGACAAACGGTCATAATCATCCGGTGCGGCTTCACCTTCCATCTGGAGGATCTGTGCCTGAATCGCATTGCCCCAGTCCTGATAGACTGCATAGACATCTGCCAGATTTTCAATCACATAATCCAGCTTCTGCATTTCGACATCAGCGACATAACGGGCGAAATTACGCTGCATATTCAGATGCAATACACCTAGACTTACCGTGGTAATGACCAGCGTGGTCAACAGCACGGTCAAAAATAGACGTAATGCAATGGGAATGCGGCGAATGTTCAAAATAGAAATCTCAATTTTTCTTCTATATTCATTATTGTAGCGAACACCGCAGCAAAAAACTCTTCATTGTTTCTTCATCTTTATTGTTTAATCTTTATCTGACATAGAATCAGCTTCTTGACGGGGATAAATACAATGCAAACCATGACAAAAATAGCTTTAATCAGTGCAAGTGTTTTATCAATGGGTGCGTTGACTGCCTGTCAATCCACCAGTAATGTGCCAAGCAATGATCATCCCCACATGATGAAACATCATGAAGGCAAAAAACAGCATCTAACTCCCGAACAGCGTGAACAGTTTAAGGCAAAGCGTGCAGAACGCATGCAGTTTGCCAAACAGCTTCAACAGGCCTGCGACAATAAAGCTGTGGGCTCGGCTGTTCAAATCAAGACTGGCGATAAAACCATAGACGGCACCTGCAAGATGGTCTTTAAAGCAGATCATAAAGAGATGAAAAGCCATCGCGACATGAAAGCTGAGCATCGTCCAATGCGTGCTGATATGCGTAGAGGCATGATGCACGGTGAAGTCTTGACGGATGCCAAACGTGCAGAATTGACTAAACAGTTTGATCAGCGCCTCGCTCAACATCAGGCACATCAACGAGCCATGCTGCAAGCCTGTCAAGGCAAAAAAGACGGGACTGCTGCACAGATCAAGATGAGCGAACAAACTATCAATGGCAAATGTCATGTCCGTTTCCAGCCCACAGCCTCTACCTATTAATGCATAGGAATCAAGGCTTCACGACTAGCACCTTCGGGTGCTTTTTTATTGCGTGCTCTTTCATGCATACAGTTGACTATTCGTTTCCTGCAGAATATGGCTAAAGTCTTTATACTCAAGACCTTTAATGCGTCATGCAGATTAATCTTTGACTTTACAGTCACCAAGAAAACACCCCGAAAAGCTTGTACCGCAGGGGAAGTTGTTGCACGATTAGATCATTCCAAACCGTGTCAGTGAAGACAGGTTTTAGTTCATCTAAGATTATAACGCTGGTTCAACCAGTATTGAGGAAACCGATATGCCACAATACAAAGCGCCTTTACGTGATATGCAATTTGTGTTGCATGAATTATTAAATGCTGAACAACACTATGCAAATCTCCCTGCATTCCAAGAAAACGTAAGCCGTGAGCTGGTAGATCAGTACTTAGAAGCTGCGGCCGACTTCTGTGAAAACGAATTGTCTCCGATCAACCAGACCGGTGACCGTGAAGGCTGTACCTGGAATGACGGCGTTGTCACAACTCCGACTGGCTTTAAAGAAGCGTACCAAAAATACATCGAGCTTGGCTTCCCTTCTCTTTCTGCTGAAGAGCAATATGGCGGTCAAGGCTTACCGAACTCTTTAGGTATCACGATTTCTGAAATGGTCGGTACTGCGAACTGGGCATGGGGCATGTACCCTGGCCTGTCTCACGGTGCAGTTCGTACTTTAGAACACCATGGTTCAGCTGAACAAAAAGACGCTTACCTGCCTAAACTGGTTTCAGGTGAGTGGACGGGTACCATGTGCTTAACTGAATCCCATGCTGGTTCTGACCTGGGTATTATCCGTACCAAAGCTGAACCACAAGCGGACGGTAGCTATGCAATCTCTGGCGAGAAAATCTTTATCTCTGCTGGTGAACACGACATGGCTGAAAATATCATCCATATCGTACTTGCTCGCCTGCCTGGTGCCCCGAAAGGTACTAAAGGTATCTCATTATTCATCGTACCGAAATTCAACCTGAATGCTGACGGTTCAATGGGCGAGCGTAACGGTGTACGTTGTGGTTCGATCGAACACAAAATGGGTATTCACGGTAACGCGACTTGTGTCATCAACTTTGACAATGCTAAAGGCTTCCTGATTGGACCTGAAAACCGCGGCCTGAACTGCATGTTCACGTTCATGAACACAGCACGTATCGGTACAGCAGTTCAAGGTCTTGCAGCATCTGAAGGTTCATTCCAAGGCGCGCTTGCATATGCAAAAGACCGTCTGGCAATGCGTTCTCTTTCTGGTCCTAAAGCACCTGAAAAAGAAGCAGATCCAATCATTGTGCATCCTGCGGTACGTAACATGCTTTTAACTCAAAAAGCATATGCAGAAGGTGGTCGTGCACTGGTTTACCTGTTAGCACAATATGCTGACGTAGTTGAACATGCTGCAGAAGAAGCAGACCGTAAATTTGCAGACAACATCCTGTCATTGCTGACACCAATCGCAAAAGCGTTCCTGACTGAAACTGGTTCTGAAGCTGCGAAACACGGTGTACAGGTATTTGGTGGTCACGGCTTTATTTCTGAGCACGGTATGGAGCAGATCGTACGTGATACACGTATCGCCTGCTTGTACGAAGGTACCACTGAAATTCAGGCACTAGACTTGTTAGGCCGTAAAGTATTGGGTACGCAAGGTGCAATGTTGAAAGACTTCACCAAGATCATCCATAAATTTGCTGAAGCGCACAAAGACAATGCTGCAATGAAAGAATTCGTTGAACCATTGGCTACCTTGAACAAAGAATGGGGCGACCTGACCATGCAAATTGGTATGCGCGCGATGCAAAACCCTGAAGAAGTCGGTGCAGCTGCAGTCGATTACCTCTACTTCTCTGGTTATGTCACTCTAGCTTACCTATGGGCACGTATGGCATTGGTTGCTCAGGAGCAACTGGCTGCTGGCACCACTGAGGTTGATTTTTACAATGCCAAAGTGACGACAGCACGCTTCTACTTCAAGAAAATCCTGCCACGCGTTCGTTCACACGTTGAAGTGATTGCGACAGGTGTAGAGCCATTGATGAACCTGGATGCGGAACACTTTGCATTCTAAGTTAGTCTCAGACTAGCTACCTCTCAGAAAAAGGACGGTCAATCAACAGGCAGTCCTTTTTCTTTATAAAGAGTTACAGAATTAACCTTTAGTCGTCTAACATTCAGATTTTGAGTGTTTTAGACTGATTAAAACTCATTTAATCAAACAATAAACAGGTGACACACCATGCCAATTTATAACGCGCCACTTGCCGATATGAAATTCATCCTGAACGATGTCTTCAATGCAGAACCGTTCTGGCAGGCCAATGAAAATCTAGCGCATCTGGATGCTGGGACAGCAGAAGCGATTCTTGAAGAAATGGCAAAATTTTCGCAAAACGTCATGCTTCCACTGAACCGTACAGGTGATGAAGAAGGCGCAAAAATTGAAAATGGCAATGTGACCACACCTGCTGGCTTTAAAGAAGCATTCAAACAATATGCAGAAGGCGGCTGGATTGGTCTGGGCGCAGATATGGAATGGGGCGGCCAGGAAATGCCGAAAATGCTGACAGTACTTTCTGATGAAATGCTGTTCGCGACCAACCCATCTTTTATGCTGTATCCACTGCTTTCTGTTGGTGCAGGCATGGCGTTGAATAGCTATGCTTCACAAGCACAAAAAGAAACCTATTTACCTAAAATTTATTCGGGCGAATGGTCAGGCACCATGTGCTTAACTGAACCACATGCCGGTACTGATCTGGGTATTATCAAGACCAAAGCTGAACGTAACGAAGACGGCACTTATAGCATCAGCGGCACCAAGATTTTCATCACGGGTGGTGACCATGACCTGGCGGAAAACATCATTCATTTAGTTCTGGCAAAAACCCCAGATGCGCCTGCCGGCTCTCGTGGTATTTCCCTCTTCATCGTACCGAAATTCCTGGTGAATGAAGATGGTTCTATTGGCGAACGTAACCCGGTCGGCCCAGGTTCAATCGAACACAAGATGGGAATCAAGGCATCAGCAACCTGTGTCATGAACTTTGACGGTGCGAAAGGTTACCTCGTTGGTAAAGAAAATGAAGGTCTCGCTGCAATGTTCGTGATGATGAACTATGAACGTCTGTCGATGGGTATCCAAGGCCTAGGTGCTTCTGAATTCGCTTATCAAAACGCTGCGCAATATGCGACAGACCGTTTACAGGGTCGCAGCGCGGCTGGCGTTCAATCACCAAACAAACCTGCGGACAGTATTCTAGTGCATGGTGATGTACGCCGTATGCTGCTGAATGTACGTGCCAATAATGAAGCTTCACGTGCATTCGCCGTGTATGTAGGTCAACAGTTGGATATCACCAAATTCTCGACTGATCCTGAAGCGGTGAAAAAAGCCAATGACCGTGTTGCGCTATTAACACCAATCGCGAAAGCGTATTTAACGGATACCGCATTCCAAGCGACATTAGATGCACAAATGGTCTTCGGTGGTCATGGCTATATCCGTGAATGGGGCTTGGAGCAATGTATCCGTGACCTGCGTATTTCCCAGATCTATGAAGGCACCAACGGCGTGCAGTCACAAGATTTGATCGGCCGTAAAACCATTAAATGTGGCGGCGAATATATCTCTGAATATATCTCTGAAATCCGTGACTTTGCCAATAGTCTGGATGCAGACCTGAACTTCATTAAAGATGCCACACTGGATGCAGCGACTGAAGTTGAATCAGTGACTCAGTATATTCTGGAAGCAGCAAGAGAAAGTCATGACTTTCCGAATGCGACCGCAGTCGACTATCTGCACGCTGTAGGTCTGTTGAGTTTCTCTTATATGTTTGCGCGCATTGCCAATGCAGCGAAAAATAAAGAAGGTGAGTTCTATCAAAATAAACTCGCTCTGGCACGTTATTTTGTACAACGCATTCTGCCTGAACTGGCATTACGCATTACTAAAGTGAAATCAGGTTCTGACGTCATCATGAACTTCTCTGAAGATTATTTCACGACTCAAGCTTAAGCTGAAAATCTGCAATAAAAAACGCCTGCATCAGCAGGCGTTTTTTTATGAAAATGCAACAATTAAACTTTTTGAATCAGTAAGGTATCCGGCTGATTATTGCTCTTCGGATTCAGATGTTTATTCACAATTTTGATATTCCCCTCTGACTCTAAAGACTCGCAGAGTTCCACCACCTTTTGCATATCTTCAACCTTAATGCCTACGCCGAGGATTAATTTTTTTCCGGCTTCTAATTGGCTAATTTTTGTTTGAATTTTATCTAACACTTTTTTCTCCTATTTATTCAATGTTACCACCCATACAATATAGCAATTTAGTCTAAAAAAAGCGCAAAAGTTCAAATAATTTAATCTTTATTTTTCATTCAATCATTCTGTGCATGATCTTTGCACGTTATTCTGCAACTATCTTTATTTCACATGAAAAATCAGGAGGATAATATGTCTAAATCACGTCCGAAAATTGAAAAATTTGAAGCTCTCCTCGACCGTCTTGGCAATCTTGCTGTAGAAAGCTTTCATTATATTGCGCTGTTTATTATTGGCTGTATGGTGATCTGGTCCGCTGGCCATACCGTCATTGACATTCTGACCGTGAAACAGTTCGCCACCATTGACGACATTCTTCTGTTGTTTATTTATCTGGAACTTGGTGCCATGGTCGGCATCTATTTCAAAACCAACCATATGCCAGTACGTTTCCTGATTTATATTGCCATTACTGCACTGACCCGTTTGCTGATTGCAGATATTCAACACACGCATAAAGCCAGCATGGATCTGGTGATTATTACCGGTTCGATTCTGATTCTGGCCTTTGCGATATTAGTGGTGCGCTATGCCTCATGGACTTATCCATCCGTGATTCGTGACAAACATAGTGAAAAGCCATTACCCCTTGGCAAAACACCGCGTCCAGAAGATGATGAATTGGCATAGTCTTTTAAGCCCTCTTTTTTTGCACTTCAGCTTAAAGTAATACTTAAGCCTCGTTTAGGGTTTTGGGAGATTTATCTCAAGCAATCTCTCCCTTGCGTAGCAGTGCTACTCATCTCCTCACAGGAGAGGGAACTATTTTGGTCTTTTTGAGTTATTGACGTTTATAACTGAATTATCCGTTCAGAGTTTAGAGCAGTTTAACGATTCGGCACCAGCACATAGCGTCCGTTTTCATAAATCCAGTAGCTGCCACGCGGTGGTGCTGGTAACCCTAAACGCTGCCAATCGGTAATTACCATATATCTCGAACTTTCAATCCGGGCAACATTCGGATCACCATTGACCCAGCTATAACTATTCGAATTTTGATAAATAGTGGTCGGTGCCTGATACTGAATGTTTAATCCACTTTGACTCTGTGCAGGTGGATAGCCCCAATATGGTGGTCGTTGCGGGTAATGTGGTCTTGGTGGCAGCGGACGTTGCGGATAATGCTGCCGTGGTGGATCATAAGATCGTGGAGCGCTGCGATAATTCGGTGTGGATCGATCTACACCACCATAACCCACCCAAGCATTGCCAGCCATACTTTGTGCAGAAGCTCCTAATAGCAATGCAGCCAATATTGCACTCGATAGTACGATTCTCATTTGAGCTTCCTCCGAATAATCTGCTTATATTTTAAACAAAATAGATGCAGAAAATATGGATAAGCTCGCTGGAGCTGCAATTTTTTGTAATGCGCTCGCCTATTTTCAATCTGACAGGCACGTCGGCAAGCTACTGCTTTATGCTAAAATTACTTTTTTTAATGTTTCGAGTTGAATACTGTGTCTGATTTAAATTTCGATCGTTTACATGAATATTTTTCTAAAGTGCCGAGTGTTCAGAAAGAACGGATTGATAGCTATGGTTCAGATGGCAAACAGGCATGGTGGTTTAAGTTTCAGATCAATGTCGATCATCCGCTGGCTTGGCAAACTGTGCAAGAGCTGGGACATGTCCTGAATTATATTTCTAAAAATGAACGTCTTCCGACGCAGTTCCTACCAGTATCTCCACCACCGTATATGAATGGTATCGCCAGAGATTTCTTGTGCTGGGTGATTCAGTGTAATCATGCCGATTTCCCGCCCGATGTCGTATGTGACTGGCTAGAAGCGCGTCTGCCAAATCCGGTGGATGATGAGGCGCAATGGAAAATTAAAACCGATATTTCTGAACTGGATGAATTGACGGATAAAGAACTGGATCAGCTGGTTCCCCCGAATCCTGAATCAAAAAGCTGATAATAAAAAATCTCCCTCAATCCCTCTTTTTCAAAGAGGGACTATCCTCCCTTTTAAAAAAGGAAGGTCAGGAGGGATTTAAAATTAAAACGTCGACCAGCCGCTCCATTCCATAAAACGGTATAGCCAATATTTAAAGAACGAGTTTTCTGCATATTGTGCATAGTCCACGCTCATGGAACGGCCATTCAAATTTGACCATGCACCATCAAAATATTGTTGCGCATCTTTAAAGACTTCTGCCTGAGGCTGACCCAGCACGCGCATATTGGTTTCCAGATTATAGTTTTTCAAATTCCGTACTGTAAAATTGGCCGAGCCTAAAATCATTTCAGCTTGCTGAGCATTGCGCTTCATTAGGATCTTGCTATGACATTGCTCACCCTGAGTATGACACCAACGTACATTTATACCCGCTTCGTGCAATTCTGAAGCCACCTGCCGATTTGGAATTCCATTCTTTTCACGGCCAAAGGCATCTTTATTTGGGTCGAGTAAAATCCGGACTTTGACACCACGTTCATGGGCCGCTATCAGACTTTTGATAATTTTTCGCTCAGACAGATAAAACATTGCTAGATCAATCTGTTCACTGGCTTTCGCGGTCTGAATCAGATTCAGAATCGCATCATAAATGGCTTTTTCAGTCAGCACCTGAACTTGTGGTTGGCTACTGTCTGCCTGAAAATCCCCAGCGACAATGGCTGGCATATTCGCTTGTGACATCATGCCTACAGACAGTTCTGTTTTCAGAATATCCACAGCTGTGCTCCCCCAGACCAATAAGCCAATATTGGAATGCCGCGAACTGCCATCATGCGGGTTCATGGACGTGACCAGTGCTTTCCAGCCTTGATCGGTATCCACCACCATAGTTTTGCGATGATTGGCTTTAAAGTTAAACAAATCAAAATAACTGCGCAGGGTAATTTTTTCTGTTCCAAATGGATTCGGCAACCAGCCTGTTTCCGGATTATTGCCAATGCCTTGGCAACAGATATACCAGAAGCCGGACCAGCTTGGATTGGAAGCCCGCAACGGCGTCAGATTGGTTTCAATCACATCAATACCGTGCTGACGTAATTCCCGATACTGCTCGGATCTAATTCCACCATAGACCGAATTGATCGGATCGGTAATAAATTTGATTTCTACCTCAGGCTGCAGCAGACGTTTACTGATTAAAGCATCGCTCAGTTGTTGACTCAATGCCTGATGCTGCTGCGTAGATGCACCGGTTTGCTGATTAAATAAAAACATATCCAGCACAATCAGCGATTTGGCCTCTTCAATCATTTTCAGCATTTCATTAAAAATGCGATGATCTAAATGCTGTTTTCCTTCGGCATCCAGATAAGTCTGATCGGCCAGAAACTTGACTTCGGCATGACGCAGTTTGCCCGTGTAATTCAGACCTTCCGGCAAAGGCTTATACGTGTGGTAGATTGCCGAAGCCAAATAACCCACAGCCAGCATACTAATGATCAAAGTCGCATAACGGCGATTCGACCAGTTCAATTTATTGTGAATTCGTTGAAAGATACGCATAAGAAAAAACCTAACCCAATATACTCAGGCTAGGTTTTATCTTATGATTTTTCAAGTAGATTTCAGTGAGATCTAGATGATTTGGTCGATTATTTCAGTAGACCTGTTAGAAATCATACTGCACGCCGACAGTAAAGTTGCGACCCACCTGCGGAATATTAGACAGGAATGAAGTATGTGAATACACCTGATCATCGAGCAGGTTATTGGCCTTGAAATAAACTCGATAAGCATTGTTATCTGCAATGCTATTGGCATAACTCAGGCCAACATTCACCATATTGTAGCCTTGGGTTTCATCTTCATAGCTGGCGATCTTGTCCTGATTAAAGACATGATAATACTCAGCCAAACCTGACCAACCATCGGCAAAGTCTGCTTCTACTTTGGTGCCTAAGCGACCTGCAGGTACACGTGGTGCATTCTCAGCTTCAATCTTGCCACGCACATAGTCCCCAAAGACGCTGACTTTATACATATCATTGATCTGATAACCGGCTTGTGCTTCTGTACCATAAAATCTAGCTTTGTCTTGGGTATATTGCACGCCACGTAAATTACCTTTCTGCGCTACCGTTTCGCCATAGATATAATCATCAAACCAGTTGTGATAGACATGCACATGGTAATCCAGTTTATCCCCTTCATAATGCAGACCTAACTCGAGATTATTTGAAGTTTCTTTATCGAGATCAGGATTACCGAGTTCATAGGTATTGGTCGCAAAATGCAAGCCATCAGCATAGAGTTCTTGAGCTAAAGGCAAACGCTGCTGATGAGATCCCACCACAGAAAGTTTGTAGTTCGGTGCAAATTCCCAGTTGGCAGCAGCGGATGCAGAGACACCAGTCCCCGAATAATCTTTCTGATCCGAATCTACTTTCACTTTTTGATGATCGACACGCGCACCAAGTTCAACATGCACATCGCCAAGTTGCTTATGTTCTAAAGCAAAAAGACTGAATTTGTCAGTTTTTGTGTCCGGCATCACGACACCTGAACCATGAACATGATGTTCTTCATCGTCCTCATCGCCATCTTCATGATGGTCATGGTCTGATGCGGCAAGATTAATTTTTTGCTGTGAAATCTGGGTTCCAATCACCCCTTCCCAGCCTGCAACTGGCACGTGAACTAACTCTAAACGGCCGTCATAACCTTTGCTTTTAAAGTTACTGATGACTTCACTTTCTTCAAGTTCATCGTGTTCATAATCAGTAATGCTGGCATGTGCACGTAATTTTTCAATACCGGCAAAAGGCTGTTCCAGTTCGGTGCGTACTTCATAGCGTTCAGATTTTAAATCTACCCATGGTCCACCATGCTCTTCATGGGCTGATGCATCTGGGTCAGGTGTTGGACAACCATGAAAATGATCACCATGTAAAACACAACCATGATATTCATGACTATGACCTGGCAAACCATACTGATCCTGACGGTTACTATAAGACAAACCAACAAAACCACGATCATGAATCCATGATCCGCCAATATTGACCGTTTGCCCTTCAGCAAAAGTATTGCCCACACGACGTTCTTTTTCTAATTCGTCATCATGCTCATGAAAATAATCAGGTGCAATATAATCATTGGCGTTACGCTTTGAGCCTTCTACACGCAAAGCAAAGTTTTCACCAATACCCGCTGTTACACCAGCACTTGCCAGTTTTTCATCACTGCCGCTGTTATAACGCAGGCCGACTGTACCTTCCAAACCATCTTCAGGCATTTGAGTTGGGATTTTTTGATCAGTGACATTCACCAACCCACCAACTGTACCGGCACCATAAAGCAAGGTCGATGGACCGCGAATCACTTCGACCTGTTTCGCCAGAATCGGATCAACGGTGACAGCATGGTCAGGAGACAAAGTGGATACATCCGCTGTTTCAGACGCATGCTGCAACACTTTCACACGTGGACCATCTTGACCCCGAATCACCGGACGGCTTGAGCCTGAACCATATTGATTAGAATAAACACCCAGCTCATCTGCCAAGGCATCCCCAATGGTGGTAGCACGTTCAGATAGCGCTTTCTGATCCACGACCTGATCTGCAACCGCGAAATCCGCCGCAGTCTGCACCAATGGATGAGCTTGCACCTGAATAGTGTCCATGGTCTGAACCGGGATAGAAGATGAGGATTGCTCTGCAAATACTGTAGGCGCAACTACAGCAAAAATTGACAATGTTATTAGATTCTTAGGGAAGGACATGACCGAAGCTCAAATTCAGCAATTTGGATTAATGTTATAATATAACATTTCATTATTTTTGCAATCCTTTACGATACTCAGTGCTATATTTTATTAGAATGTCCTTTGAATATTTTTGATTACATTAAAACATTATCTTTATGCCCTTTACCTTATCGCATGCTGTGCTTGCTCCACCTATTTCATATTTAACTGGGCATAGACTCCCTGTTGCTGCGCTGGCCATTGGCAGCATGGTTCCCGATCTGTATCGTCTTTTTACCCACAAAAATTCTAATATTACCCATTTATGGTCTTCGCTGATTCATCCGGATCTCTGGATTGGTTTGGCTTTTTGTGCCGTCTGGTACCTGATTTACCGGCCCGTGATTTACCGTTTCATCGGTATTCAGCATGATTTAAAGATTCACAATATCCTTTCAGCACTAAAATTCATCCTGGTGATGTGTCTGGCAGTCATCATTGGTACAGCCACCCATTTAATCTGGGATGGAATAACCCATGTCGATTTTCGAACTTTTGCCTTCCATGAAGTCTTAGCCCAACATTTTCAGTTGTTTGGACAAAGCTATCCGCTGCATCGGATTTTACAGATTGGCACCTCAGTGATTGTCTTGCCTCTTATCCTGTGGATGAGCCTGCATTATTATAAAACTCATCAGCAATATCTTACAGTCAGCCTAAAAATCAAATCGTTTGCCTGGGGCTTATTGCTCTTTTCTATATTCACCGGCCTATTTTCTGTCTGGGATTATGCACGCTATATCTCTACAGAAGTCTGGCAATCGGACCTCTATTATTTTACTGGTCGCTCTATTAATGAATTTAGCCAAGGCTTTCTGATCACCTTTAGTCTGGGCTGTTTATTGTTTTTATTTTTAGATAGAGATCGCAGGATGGGTTAAACAAAGCACTGGCTTTGCCCCTATTCACTTTAAAATGATATTGTTTTTGACCCAAGTTCTTGTGACAACATGCCCAAAGAGGCATAATCCTACCTTTACTCAAAGCGGTACGCTGTTTACGTATTCGCTGACCTTAACCCATATAGTTGGATTTCTAACGCTATGATGCGAACTCATTACTGCGGTTCTTTAACCGAAGCTCAAATTGACCAAACCGTAACATTATGCGGTTGGGTACACCGTCGCCGTGACCACGGTGGTGTCATCTTCCTTGACATGCGTGACCGTGATGGTCTTGTTCAAGTGGTTATTGACCCAGATACTCCTGAAGCATTCGCAACTGCTGATAAAGTACGTTCAGAATTTGTATTAAAAATTACAGGCCGTGTACGTCGCCGTTATGAGGGCACAGAAAATGCCAATATGGTGAGCGGTCAAATCGAAGTTTTGGGTAAAGAAATTGAAGTTCTTGCTCAGTCTGAAACTCCGCCATTCCCTTTGAATGACGAAAACACCAATATTTCTGAAGAAATTCGTTTGAAATACCGTTTCCTGGATATCCGTCGTCCAGAAATGCTAGACCGTTTACGTTTCCGTTCTAAATTAACCAACTTGATTCGTAACTACTTCGAAGACAATGGTTTCCTAGACGTTGAAACTCCGATCTTAACTCGTGCAACTCCTGAAGGCGCACGTGACTATCTAGTTCCAAGCCGTGTATCGAATGGTAGCTTCTACGCACTTCCACAATCTCCACAGCTATTCAAACAGTTGTTGATGGTTGGCGGTATTGATCGTTACTACCAAATCGCGAAATGTTTCCGTGATGAAGACTTACGTGCTGACCGTCAGCCTGAATTCACCCAAATCGACGTTGAAACATCGTTCATGAGTGACGATGACATCATGGATTTAATGGAAACTTTAACCGTTAAGATGTTCAAAGAACTTCTAAACGTTGAGTTTGATAAATTCCCACGCATGACATACAACGATGCAATGCGTGACTATGCATCTGACAAACCAGATATGCGTATTCCTTTGAAACTGGTTGACGTTGCAGACTTGATGCAAGACGTTGAGTTCAAAGTATTCGCAGGTCCTGCAAAAGATCCTAAAGGCCGTATCGTTGCGCTTCGCGTACCGGGTGCTGGTTCACTTCCACGTAGCGCGATTGATGAATATACGAAGTTTGTAGGCATCTACGGTGCACGCGGTTTGGCTTACATCAAAGTCAACGAACTTGAAAAAGGTATCGAAGGTCTTCAATCTCCAATCGTGAAATTCATCGAGCCAATCGTGCTTGATCTATTGAAACGTGTTGGCGCTGAAAATGGCGACATCGTATTCTTCGGTGCAGACAAAGCGAAAGTTGTAAACGATGCCATGGGCGCGCTTCGTGTGAAGATCGGTCATGACATGAAACTTGCAACTTGCGAGTGGGCGCCGCTTTGGGTCGTTGACTTCCCGATGTTCGAAGAAACTGATGATGGCAAATGGACCTCTGTGCATCACCCATTCACGCTGCCTAAATCAAGCGTTGAAGACGTGAAAAACAACCCGGGCGCTGCGCTTTCAGTTGCTTATGACATGGTATTGAATGGTACTGAAGTCGGTGGTGGCTCGCTGCGTATTCATAACCTTGAAATGCAAAAAGCAATTTTTGAAGCACTTGGTATTGGTGAAGAAGAAGCCGAAGAGAAATTCAGCTTCCTGTTGAACGCTTTACGTTATGGCGCGCCTCCGCATGGTGGTTTGGCATTCGGTCTTGACCGCCTGGTGATGCTCATGACTGGTGCATCTTCGATTCGTGATGTGATTGCATTCCCGAAAACCAAGACTGCTGAATGTCCATTGACGCAAGCACCGGCACCAGTTGAATCAAACCAACTGCGTGACCTTGGTATTCGTTTACGTGAAAAACCAAAAGCTGAATCTCAAGAATAATTCTTGAAGATTTAAGTGAAAAAGCCCTGCCTCGTGTGGGGCTTTTTTTGTGTGATTGAGTCACATCTGGAACAGTGGCATAATAGCCACAGTTTTTAATCTAAGGTAATTAGCAATGGCTATGCGTCCTGCAGTTCGTAATCGCAGCATTATGCTTATTGTATTTTCAGTGGTTCAATGGCTGTTCATGCGCTATATCCTTGCCAACAACCTGTTCAACCTCGATACCAATGACCGTATTGTGTATTTTTGCCTGAGCAGTATTTTAGGTGCCCTGCTGATTTTTGTAGGTTTGATATATATGGTGCTGAAGGGCAATCCGGACAAAGACCTATAATCTGACCATCTGGATACCATGTACACCCTACTTAAAAATTTCTCCAAGCTTCCACTAAGATTCATTCAAAATCTTGCGCAACTGGCTGGATCGCTTTTGTATCTCAGCCATTCTTCTGCACGCCAAGTGACCGAGATTAATCTGGCCTCTGCTTATCCTGAACTTTCTGAATCTGAACGGGCTGATTTGACTAAATGCAGTCTCAAAAGTCAGTGCATGACGTATGCGGAATCAGTCAAGATTTGGGGATCATCTCCTGAATATGCGCTGTCTTTAATTCGAGATGTGCATGGCGAAGATATTTTTCTCCAGGCTCTGCAAAATCCTCAGGGCTGCTTGGCTGTGGTGCCTCATTTTGGTACGTGGGAGCTTTTAAATGTCTGGGTAAATCAACACACCTCCCCTGTAATTATGTACAAGCCCAGCAAGAATCAGGATATTGACCGCTTTATGCTTGAAGCCCGGCAACGTCTGAATGCCACACTGGTCCCGACAGATGATTCTGGTGTACGTGCTTTATTTAAGCATTTAAAACAGGGCGGTTTTTCTGCAATTTTACCGGATCATGTCCCTAAAGAAAGTGGTGGTATCTACTCACTTTTCTACAATCAGAATGCACTATCTTCTACCTTACTTTCCAAACTGGCAGCTAAAACCCAATGTTCTGTGGTTGGACTGAGTTGCCTAAGACGCAACGATTTGTCAGGTTATGATATTGTTGTGACCCAACTTTCTGACGATATTTCGTCGAAAGACCTACAGTGTTCTGTGGATACCTTAAATAAAGAAATGGAGCGCATGATTAATGTCGCTCCAGAGCAGTATTTGTGGGGATATAAACGGTTTAGGAAGTTGGAAAATGACAAAAATTTATATTACTCATAGTAAAAATTAGCTACTTAAATTAAAACTTAAAAATTAGGTTTAAAATGAAAGATCAGAAAAAAATTCTTTTTATTATTGATCATCTTAAAGGTGGCGGTGCAGAAATTATGACTCTTAATCTTGCAAAAAAACTGCAAGAAAGAGGTTATGAGATTCATATTCTACTCTTAGAAAATTATAATAATTTTAAAAATCGTACTGAATCTTTCCATTTATACAGCCTCAACACCACCTCTGGTTTTGTAGGAGGAAAACTGCTTATTGATAAATCATTAAATCAAGAAATAATAAATAGACTCGACAGTCTTATCCTAGAAATACAACCATCCAATATTATTATTACTATTTGGTATGCCTTTCATGTTTTACCTTATATTAAGCATAAAAATATATTAATGTGGTTTCAAGCAGATTTACTTCCACCTTTTAAAAAAACGTATAATCCAATTAAGTTTTTAAGAAATCATTATAAAAATATTATTTTCAAAAGGAAATTTATTAGTTTATTTTCCAATAGAAAAATTATCACTTTAAATCAAGATCTTAGAAAAAAGTATGCCAGTTTATTGAACAATCCCGACATACAAGTTATTCCAAATGGAATTCCTCAACCTTTAGATCGTAATTCTCTAGAAAAAGGATGGGATATCTGTTTTGTTGGTAGACTGTCACCATCAAAACAAGTTGAACATGCAATTATTGCTTTTAGCAATTCAATTTCAACAGGAAGAATGGTTATTGTTGGCGAAGGTCCTCGCAGAAGTAAACTAGAAAAACTAGCTCTGAAGCTAGGTATTCTAGATCGAATAGATTTTATAGGATGGGTAAATAATACTGAAACTTACATAAAAAAAAGTAAATTATTAATTTTACCCTCCTTAACAGAAGGCTATCCTTTAGTAATTGGTGAGTCCTTACAAAATAAAACGCCTGTGATAGCTTACAATTGTTCAGAAGGTGTTGCCAGCCAATTCTATACTGATGATATGCAACGTGGGTTAGTTCAATTAAATGACATACATGCATTAGAACTAGCAATCAACGATCTAATCAAAGAACCTTATTCTATTCCTGAAGACATTTATTTACGATATAGCTTAGATACAATGGCTGATCGTTTTATTAATTTATTAGATTAAGGTAGTTATCTACCGTTTGAGGTATAAAGAACTTCTGGTGTAAATTCACTTTAAACAAACTAGGATCTAAAGTCGCTAATTTTATTTTAATAGCCATCTCATCTATATTTCGAACTGGTACTAATTGTTGTTGTTCTAATACCTCACTCGGCCCAGAAGGACAGTCAGTACTAATAATAGGTGTACCCAAAGCTAAAGCTTCCAAAATTGCTATGCTAAAGCCTTCAAAATCAGAAGATACCACCATTAATTTTGCATGTTTTATATAAGGATATGGATTTTTCTTAAAACCAGTAAAAATGACTTTATCTTCAATCTCTAAATCTTTAACCAATTTTTTAGAGGCTTCTAATAAATCGCCCGTACCGACCAGAACCAACTTTTCCTGAACATTGGCTTTTGCATAAGCTTTAATTAAAATATCATGTCGTTTCTGTTGCTTGAACTTTCCAACATTTACAATATATGGTTTTTCAATATCAGGAATATATTCATTTGCTGTTGAAACCACTTGTTCTACATCAATCGGATTATAAATTGTAGTAATCCGACTTTTTGAGCCAAATACTTTAATAAAGTCTTTTTCGACACCCTTACTTACCGCTACACAGGGCTTGGCTAAATAAACTTTATCCAGCTGTTTTTTCATTCCCTCTAATCTTTCACCATATTCCAAACTCGTCGTGTTATGAATGACTAATTGAACATTCGGTAACTGACTTTTCGATAATACAAAATCAACAGGAAATAAGTTTGATAGGACAAGATCAGGAGTCCCAATATTTTTTAGTACAAATTTATCAAATGCTTTGGCTGCAATACCGGAACGCATAAATTTAGGAATTGCACGATATTTTTGATAATCAAAAAAGTGGAGTTTTACGCCTTCAGGTATCGGTAAATCAATAATATTTTTAAAATAAACAATATGTGCTTCATGACCTGCATCAATTAGGCCCTTTGCCAAGGTTAAAGCAAAACGTTCAGCGCCATTTCCCTGTAAAGTAAAAATGGCTAATACGATTGTTTTTTTCATACAGTATTAATCCTAAATAAATTTTTCTTGATCTAGGTTAATCAGTCTTTTTTCTGCTTTCCCCATGACTTGTAAATATCGTATCGCCATCGCAATTTGTCCCGCTAACCGTCTTTTTTTAAACTTGTATTTTTCTTTGATAGAGCTGAATTCAGGCTTAAAATGTTCAGAACGGCCAATGGTCGAATCAAAACGCCCTTGTTGCAGGAGGCCATATGCGCCAAGCTGGTCTTCTTGAATAATCACTGCAGGTTCGACTTGCAAACACTGTAACTCATAAGCCGAAAATATAAATCCATCTGCAATCGCTGGCGCTGTTTTCGCCAAACGATCTAATAGTTTTTTCGCACCACTTGGATAGAGAATGTAACCTGCTGCTCCAGTACGATCTTGATATAAACCATATAATTTAACCTGAGTATGATTTAAGGTGCATACAGGTTTTCGACTTATAATTTTTTTACGACTTCTTACTTCCAGATTAATTAAGTCCACATCTAAAAATTGATGCTGCTCAATTTCGTTTAAAATTTCTTTTACATTTGAAGCCAGTACTGCATCATCTTCAAGAATTAAACAAGGTTGATTCCTCTTCAGTACCTCTTCCCAAGCTTTTTGATGACTGAGAAAGCACGCTACCTCAACTTTACGCAAAGGCCTTTGCCAACCAAAACCGAGCTTTTGGTATTGCTCTTCATTCAAATCAACAACTGAAAATGCTTCTAAGACGTCAAAAGGCAATCCCAATTTTTCAAATTGCTTTTTTTGAAACTCTAATCGGTCTTTCGATGTTTTTAAATTAATAATCAAAATATTCACAATTACCACCATCTCGTCTTTTCACGAGTGTGACGCTGTTTAAAACGTGAATATATATTATTATTCTGATCAAGCTGTAATCTGTCAAAAACCTCAATTACAATTTGACCCAGTTCATGAGCCTCACATATTTGCTCGAGGCGCCATCGCATATTACGTAAAGTATCATCAGTTCCAACCGCAAATGCAGCCGTACCATCAAATAAGGCATAGCGCTGTTGTTGTAATAACTGCTGATGCTCCTGATTTACAGTTAAAGACTGATCACACAAAAAACGTTCTGTTTCCTGTAACTTAAGCGTATTAATCAATACCACTGCATTCATCAAAATGGCTTTTAGAGTTACGTCTTCATCAAAATCAATAAAAGTATCACAGGCTGAAATCAGCCAGCGTATATTCAATGACTGTACAAGAAAATCTCGTTCAGCCATCCATAATGCCTTGAATTTGTCATAATTATTTTGAGTATCGACCTCACGGCGAATTAAAACAATCAGACTGGCATGGAAATGATTTAATGCAGACTGCCCCACAAACTCCTGTTTGAGTTGTTCAATATGCTCATTGAGATCTTTGGCCGAACCATGCGTATATTGAATTTGATCCCCTTCAATGATGGTATTTTTTAACTGATTTAAATCGGCTTGACCAAATTGCGCATAAATCTTTTCAGCACCAAAACGACGCTGATGACGACTAAATGAAAACCATTGTTCGAACTTACTTTTCTTTCTTACCGGCATTTGAAATTAAATCTCTTTCAATTTCTCATTGATTCAGCTTACTGCCAAGCATCCTTAATCCACTGCGATGGCAATACATAACGGTACCATTTCCCACCACCACCATTCACTGCATCTGGCGGATTAATTTCACCGTGGAATACAATAATTTTAGCGCCTTCAGGTTTCACAGGGGGCTTAAAGTAAGCCATCGGGATTTTTTGCAGGCAATGATACTTATAGCTCTTGCACCAACTTTCTGGCCAATAGGTCTGTTTACCTTCACGGTCTACATACCAAGACAAATAGGCTTGCTCATTACGGAATTTTTTACGGATTTCATCAAAGTTTTCACGGAAATAAGGTAACAGACCTGGGAAAGCACCCAGTTTAAACCGGTAAACCGAACTGTTACCGGTAATACGCCACGGCCGTTTCCAGTCATGGATAATCAGAAAGTCGCCCGGATAGGTAAAGAACTCATCGATATTATCGACAATCACTACATCAAGATCGAGAAATAATGCATTGCCTTCCAAACCATACAGATCAGGCTCAAAAGTAGATAGCTTGTTCCAGCCACGCTCAGGCGCACCTTCAGGCAATGCCAAAGGTGGAATAGGGAAACATTGTACTGCAGGATCAATGCCTTCAGTACGATCCGTCAGACAGACCATCTTAAAGTCGACTGTCGTATGTCGTTTAACCATATTGTATAAACGATTGACGTATTCCGAACCGTATTTGGTTCCCCATTTCATACAAATAACGATGTTACTCATTGCGTATGCCTAAGCTCATCTTAAAATCTTCTTGATGCTGAATATGATGACATAAGTTCGCTAAAATAAGTACATCAGTTAAAAAAAACCTCTCAAATGAGAGGTTTTTTCAATCAGTAAATTCTTAATTACTTCACATACGTTAACCAGTGTGCATATTTAGGATCTTTACCCTGAACTGCATCAAAATAAGCTTTCTGGATTTGTGTGGTGATTGGACCACGTACACCTTCACCAATCTGACGATCATCGTATTCACGAATTGGTGTTACTTCTGCAGCAGTACCGGTAAAGAATGCTTCATCTGCGATGTAGAACTCATCACGGGTAATACGACGCTCAATTACGTCATAACCCAGGTCTTTAGCAATCGTAATAATGGTTTGGCGGGTAATACCATCCAGCGCGCCACCTGCGATATCAGGCGTATGAATCACGCCATCACGCACCAGGAATACGTTTTCGCCAGAACCTTGGCATACATAGCCTTGTGGGTCGAGCAGCATTGCTTCGTCATAACCTGAATGCGCCACTTCCTGATGTGCAAGAATCGACAGCGTGTAGTTACCTGATGCTTTGGCCTTACACATAGTGACGTTCGGATGATGGTGGGTAAATGAAGACGTTTTTACGCGAATACCCTTCGCCATTGCTTCTTCACCGAGGTAAGCACCCCAGCTCCATGCCGCAACTACGGCATGAATGGTATTGTCAGTTGCAGCAATACCGAGTTTTTCAGAACCAATAAAAATAATTGGACGTAAATAGCAAGACGCTAATTTGTTTTCACGAACAACATCAATTTGAGCTTGCTCTAATGCTGCTTGATCAAATGGAACTTTCATTTGATAAATTTTTGCAGAATTCAACAAACGCTTCGTATGTTCTTTTAGACGGAAAATAGCCGTTCCATTCGGGGTTTCATAAGCACGGACGCCTTCAAACACACCCATGCTGTAATGCAAAGTATGTGTTAATACGTGAGTTTTTGCCTCACGCCAGTCAACTAGTTGTCCATCTTGCCAAATGAAACCATCACGATCAGCCAAATTCATGCCACAAACTCCAATTTCTCACAATTATTCACTATCCAGTGCAAAGTCTGCACTTGGATCAATTAGTCTTTGCCATAACTTGCAAACGGTCATTCGGGTATCGTGCCAGTCGCTTGCAGACACTTGCATGGATTGATTTGCAAGGGCTAAGCGGTGGCTCTCGGCGCGTTCACGGAGATAAGCTTGAATCAGAGCAGTCGCATCGTCGCTGGATAAGCAACCTGATTTTGCGGCATCCTCAAGAATTCGTACATTGTCGGAGAAATGGGCGAGATCTTTATTCGTCCCACTCCAGGCCAACACCGCATACTGTGCCATAAATTCGATGTCTACGATACCACCTGCATCTTGTTTTAAATGAAAAATACCATCTTTTTTTTGCTCTTTAGAAGAACCGAGATGCTCCTTCATTTTCTGACGCATTTTCAGTACTTCTGCCCGTACATAATTTTCATCGCGAGGCTGAATCAAAATATCCCGGCGCAAGACTTCGAACTTTTTTCGCAAGCTCATTTCACCCGCAATCGGACGGGCTCGCACCAGTGCCTGATGCTCCCATAGCCAGGCACTTTTGAACTGGTATTGTTCAAAGGCTTTTAAACTGGTGACCAAAAGCCCAGCTTCGCCCGATGGACGCAAGCGGGTGTCGACTTCATATACGCGTCCATCCAGGGTTTGCGTGGTCATCAGTGACATAAACTTTTGTGCCACGCGCATGGCAAATTCAAAGCCACTGATCGGCTTGAGCCCATCTGTATCGGCCTGTTCCCCCATATAGTGAATAAACACCAGATCCAGATCCGAGCCATAACCCAGTTCAATGCCACCGACTTTACCATAACCTAATACGGCAAAAGCAGTATGCTCAACTGAACAGCGCTGCCCTTCTGCATCCAGTGGAAAACCATGCTTTTTTGCCACAATCTGATAGGCCAGATGCAGCGCTGCATTCACCGATACTTCAGCAATATCGGTCAAGGCATCGGAAACTTTCATTAAAGGACTTTCAGCCAGCACATCACTGGCGGCTACAGCAAGTACATTGGATTTTTTAAACAGGCGCAAAACCCGCATCTGGTCTTCAACCTGATCAATTTCAATCCGTAAAAGTTGCTGGCGCAAGGAATCTTCCAGATCCTTACGTTTTGGCAATTCAAAATCCATCGACAGGAATTCGTCCAGTAGCACCGGATAATGGGTCAGTTCTTCACAAATCCATGGGCTGACCGTGGCCATCTTCACCAGTCGCTGTAACGCCCCTTTACTCTCGATTAACATCACCAGATATACCGTACGGCGCATTACCGATTCCACCAAGGGCATCAGTCGTACCAGTGCTGTCTGCGGATCATCTGACTGTAAAATGGCTTCAATTAAATGTGGCCAGAAGGTTTTTAAACGTTGTACCGCCTTTGCCGGTAATTTTTTTAAGGCATGCCCATTCCAAAACTCATGAACGAGATTCTTCGCATTCTCATCCAATACTTCTTTGAGTTTTTTTTCCAGCTGGGAAAAACTTTCAACCAGAGTATCTGGGCCATTTTCCTTGATTAAATGATCAAACTGATACATCACTTTGTCACGTTTCTCATTGAGATATGCCATAAAGCTGTCCCAATCCGCAAAACCAAGTGTGTCCGTTATACGCGCCCTTAACTCTGGCTCTGTCGGTAATGATTGCGTTTGCTGGTCATTTAGGGCCTGAATCGCGTGCTCAACCCGGCGCAGGAATAAATAGGCATCTTCCAGATCCTGCACCGCCTGTTCATCCAGTAACTCGGCATCATCCAGATGATTCAGATTCACCAGACACTGGCGATCCTGCAATTCAAGCTTGGCTCCACCATAAATCAGCTGAAACACCTGCACGATAAATTCAACCTCGCGAATGCCGCCAGCTCCGAGCTTGATATCATCTTCTATATTCCGGCGTTGTACTTCACGCTCGATCATGGCTTTCATTTCGCGCATGGCTTCAAAAGCGCTGTAATCGACGTACTTGCGGAATACAAATGGACGAGTCATCTCCAGCAGCTCGTCACCTTCCGGACTTGGATTGACAATACGCGCTTTAATCCAGGCATAACGCTCCCATTCACGCCCATGCTGGCTCAGATATTTTTCCAAGGCTGCATGACTAATGGCTAGTGCTGAACCATCGCCCCAGGGACGCAGGCGCATGTCGACGCGGAATACAAAGCCATCCGCCGTGATCTGATCCAGCAAATGAATCAGTTTTTGTCCCCACAGGATGCAAAACTGCTGCACATCAATACATTTACGCCCATCAGTTTCACCCTGCTCATCGAAGGCAAAAATCAGGTCGATATCACTGGAAAGATTGAGTTCTTGGGCGCCGAGTTTCCCCATGGCAATGACAATCAGATCTTGGACTTTTCCGTTATAGCCGATTGGCTGGCCATACTTGGCAACGACCGGAATACGGGCAAAATCTTTCGCCGCACAGATGCACGCATCGGCAAAATCGGAGAGTTCTTGGGTGAGGGTAATGACATCGGTGAGTTGATTGGCATCCTGCCAGATCCAACGAAACATCAATCGAGCCCGCAAAATACGCATTGCGCGCATCCACGTTGCTTCATCGCTTATATTTAGGATGCAGTGCTGCACCAGCTGATCAATATATTCCCGACTGAGTGAGCCTTGAAACTGGTCAATTGCATAATCCTGTTCCAGTAGACTCTGGTGATTGGCCAATACCTGTTCGGCATATTGGCTGGCTCTTAAGGTTTTCTGCAATTGTGCCGCATTCATCACTCAACTCTTCCCCTGAAACATTCTGCTTAGTTATAGCAGGAGTTTTGTCTCAGTGGGAATGTTTTAGCTTGAAATTTACTTCTTTAAGATTGCTCGATATGTACATCTTCAAGCACCAGTGCCTGATGATCATTGGTGACCATCGGTAAATGCACGGTAAAGGTCGTACCCCGACCCTCTTTGGAATCTACAGCAATTTGACCATGGTTCAGGTCAATAAAGCGCTTGCAGAGCACCAGACCCAAACCTGCCCCTTTCTCTTCAGCTGTGCCTCTGACACTGACACCCAAAGTCGGTTTAAACAGATTCTGCATCTGCTCTTCAGTCATCCCCAAGCCAGTATCCTGAATCGTAATCTTGACCTGCTCGCCTTCCATTTCTGCAGCTAAAATCACTTTACCGCCTTGATTCACCGGGGTGAATTTAAGCGCATTCGACACCAGGTTCTGCAAGACAGAGGTAATCATGTTGATATCCGCATGTACCTTGATGTCTTCAGGAATATTATCAACCAGTTCAATTTTTTTATTTAAGGCCAGACTTTTCAGCACACTGCACACAATATTACTGGATTGTTTCAATTCATAATTAATCGGATGATAAATAAAGCGTCCACCCTCTGCCATCGCCCAAGTCAGCAGGCTTTCCAGCAGGTTATAGGTCGATTGTGCATTATCATATAAATAATCCGCGATGCTCTGAATACTGGATTCATCCAGAGTGTCACGCTCCTGCGCTAGCACTTCGGAAAAGCCCAGTAAACCATGAAATGGTGCACGCAAGTCATGCGCAATAATCTGGAAAAATTTGGTTTTACTGAAGTTGAGTGCGCATTGCTGTTCATATAATTCTTTCAGTTCAGTATGTTCTTGATTGAGCTGAATTCGAATCACTAAACTTTCAGCAAATTGTTTGATGGTGGCAATATCGTCCTGATCGAACGGTTCGGTCTGATCATCAAAGAAAATGACCTGTCCAAAAGACACACCGCTACTTGATTTTAAATTAAAGGCGACCAATCTCTGATGCGCTACACCGAGATCTTTCACATAATTTGACAGTTCTGTATAAGCAGGATGCATCTGGTCGATGACATCTGCGTGTTGCAGATACGTAGGCAGATTCACGTCCTGCGGGGCGTGCAAAGCCCGGAAACCGCGCGGACAGCTGTACCAGATATAGGGCTCCGTGTGGAAGCGAATAATGCTGGTTTTAACGTTTAAAACTTTACGGGCGATCTTACAAAAGGTGTCTAATAGGTTATTGGAGGTATAGACACCTAAAATGAGAGATATACGGCACGAGCTTAATTGCTCCGTATTCTGACCGACCTCTAGCAGTTTTAGTTCCATGTCTGCCTCTCTGAATGTTTATGGAATAAAGAAAACACAGCCGACCAAATTCATACAATCAATAACAAAGATTCTATATTTACTCAACGATGAAAACCCACCTCTAGGTTAAAGGATTTGTTAACCTGTTTCTATCCAGATACATTCTTAACTGCAAGGTACTGATATTTAATTGATTAAGAATAACTTGAAAATTTACTATTCTAAAAAAACCTACATAAGTATTTGAAATTAATATATCTCACCTAAAATAAGTATCTTTATTTGTATTTACTGTAACACAGTACTGAATAAAAAATACCCACCATCGCTTTTTACTCTATTTAAAGTAAAAGCTAATGATTTTTCAACTATATAGTTTGACCTTATGATTAAAAACAGATTTTATATCAGGCTTCATCTACCTAATAATGCTCAGAATTAATTTTTAATTTTTTAAAATATCTTAACAATTCTAATGTAAGAAATATTTTAAATATCAGCATTTCAACTAAAAACAGACCCAAAAAACCACTGAGGATTGTAAAGAACTTACATTTATTAACAAATTAATTATGAAAATTTTGTGTTTTTTATCCTCAGTGCAGTTTTAGAAGCTGGAATAGAAATATTAAAATAGATCACTTATAGGCTATGCATGTCTACGTCAAACCAATCGGCTCAGAATAGCTATAAAAAAAGCGGCCTAAAAAGACCGCCTTTTTATATGGCTGCTTAATTGTCAGAAATCAATGCCACTTGCTGTACATAGTTAAACAGCTTTAATTTAGAAGCATTCACTTCTTCTTCAGGTGCTTGATTCTTTAAATCACGGTGTACCCGAAGATAATGTTGACGTAAGGTATGACGCTCTGTCGCATTATAGTTTTTGGTAAATTCATTGATGGCTGGATCACCATCTTTAACAATTCGATCCACCCAACGCTGTAATTGAGCTGTCTTTTTAAGACCTTGTTTGGGTGTTAAATAAGACAAAATCACCGTTTCATTTTCATTACGTAATAATTTACCAATCCGTGAAAATTGACGACGACGTGCTTCATGTGAACTAATTGCCTGCACATCAAGCAAGGCGTCAATCAAACGCTCATCTACGGGTAGGTTTTTAATTTGTTTAGCGCTCAGCTCTGCAAGCTGCGCACCCAAAGCAGCCATACGCTGGACTGCTTTTTTCTGTTCGGTCTTACTTGCGCGTCCCTCTAAAGAATCAAAATCTTCTTCAGTTAAACTGTTCGGTCGACGTGCCACGATTAATCTGCCTCATAAAATTTTGCTGCAAATAGTGCCTGAATTTCAGATAAGGCTTTGTCCTCGTCTGCTCCTTCAATCACCAAGCGTAAAGTTGTTCCTTTGCCCGCACCGAGCATCAGCAAGGACATGATATTTTTTGCATCTACCAGTTTATCCGCTTTGCCAATCTGGATACTGGAACGAAATTTGGTGGTAACTTCTATCAGTTTACCAGATGCGCGTGCATGTAAACCCAGTTTATTAATTACGTCAACTGTCGTATCAATCATGACCAGTGCTTCATTTCTCGATGGAGGACTTGAATAGACCATTTTGCCTCAAGGGCTTTTTTTAGTCTATCCACAATATAAACAGAACGATGTTGACCACCGGTACAGCCTATCGACACGGTCATATAATGACGATGCCCTTCGGCAAAGGTCGGCAACCACTTGTCCAGAAAATGATACAGATCATTGAACATATCCTCGACCTGATCGCTCTTTTGTAAAAACGCCTGCACCGGCTGATCTAGCCCTGAAAATTTGCGCAGTTCTAGTTCCCAATGCGGATTCGGCAAATGTCGAACATCAAAAACATAATCCGCATCCAGGGGAATCCCATGCTTATAACCAAAGGATTGCAGAATCAGGATCAGATTATCGGCCTGTCCGAGCTTGGACAATAAGGTATGTTTCAGGTCATGCACGCTTTTGTCGGTGGTATCGATATGCACCGTAGAACGCAACTGAATCGGCATCAACAGGATTTTTTCTTCCTGAATGCACTGATTCAAGCTTTTAAAGCGTGAAGCTAAAGGATGCGGTCGACGCGAAGCACTAAAGCGGGCAATCAGCTCCTGATCCTGCGTGGTCAGATAGATAATATCGACCGAACCATGCTGTTGCAGTTGCCCAAATACATGGTCAAATTCTTGTAAATCTGCCCGAGTACTGCGCACATCGACGCCCAGCGCCAACTGTTCCAGATTGTTTTCGCTGTCCAGTTTTGCCACAATTTCGGGAAGCAATGCCAAAGGCAAATTATCAATACAGTAATAACCCAGATCTTCAAGCACCTGTAATGCAGATGATTTACCCGAACCAGATTGTCCTGTGACAATTAAAATGCGCTTCATGCATGCTACCCTTTCATCTTAGCCGGCAGTGTATTTAACCTGCAGGTTATCGATCAGACGTGTATTCCCCAGCTTTGCAGCTATAAATAACACAAGATCTTGATTAAACGTATGAATTTTTTGTAATTCTGGCGTGCGGGCTTCAACATAATCAACAACGAAACCGGCATCGGTTAGGCTCTGACGAATTTCGGCCAATACCGTATCCAGTTCCACGCCTGCATGTAATTGCTGTTCAGCCCGTTGCAAGCTTTGATAAATGACCGGTGCGATTGCACGATGCTCTTCGCTTAAATAACCATTGCGCGAACTTAAAGCCAGGCCATCTTCTGCACGGGCAATCGGTACACCAATCACTTCCAGTGGAATATTCAGGTCTTGTACAAACTGACGAATCACCGCCAATTGCTGATAATCTTTCTGGCCAAAGAAGGCGTAATTCGGCTGTACGATATTAAACAATTTAGTGACCACCACCGCCACACCATCAAAATGGCCGGGACGCTGCAAACCGCATAAATCATTGGTAATGTCAGAGACACTGATATTGGTCAGACGCGGTTTTTTGCCATACATTTGCTCAACCGTCGGCGCAAACACGATGTCACAACCAACTTCAGCCAATAGTTGTTGATCCTGTTCAAGCGTGCGCGGATAGCTGTCAAAATCTTCATTGGGCCCAAACTGAATCGGATTGACAAAGATACTGACCACCACCACATCACACAACTTACGTGCTTCACGCACCAGATTTAAATGTCCCTGATGCAGATTGCCCATGGTCGGTACAAAACCGATAATCTTGCGACTGGTACGCGCCGGATTTAATGATGCCGCTAAGCCCTGAATGGTGGTTTCTGTTTTCATCTTACAATTCAACCTGAAAAGTTTGTTCTGGTGCCGGGAAAGATCCATCTAAAACTGCAGCATGGTAGGCTTTAAAAGCATCCAGAATGGCTGTCGCACCCGATTGTTCTTGCATAAAATTACGTACAAATTTTGCGGTATGTCCAAAAGTCAAACCGAGCATGTCCTGAACCACCAATACCTGACCATCTGTAGCTGCACCTGCACCAATGCCAATGACCGGAATCTGCGGAAACAGTTCGGTGATTTCCTGGCCAAGCTGTGCTGGTACGCATTCAAGTAGCAATAGTGCAGCACCCGCCTCGACCACTGCCTTACAGTCCGCAATGAGCTGATCGGCCGCTTCACGGGTACGGGCTTGCAGTTTATAACCGCCAAAGACATGTACCGACTGCGGAGTAAGACCCAAATGCACACACACCGGAATACCGTTACGGGTCAGCACTTGCACGGTTTCTGCCAACCATGCACCGCCTTCCATCTTGACCATTTGCGCGCCAGCCTGCATCACGGTTTTCGAACTTTGCAAGGCATCATTCAAGGTAGCATAGCTCATAAATGGCAAGTCAGTCATGATAAAGGCATGCTGGTTACCACGGCGTACCGCAGCCGTATGATAGGCCATATCTGCAACCGTGACCGGCAAAGTCGAATCACGCCCCTGAATTGACATTCCCAGAGAATCGCCAATTAAAATGCTGTCCACTTCGGCAATTTCCATGGCTTTGGCCATACTGGCATCATAGCAAGTCAGACATGAAAATTTGCGTCCATCTGCTTTAAAGCGTCTTAAATCACTCAGACTGACCATGAAAATGTTCCTCTATGCTTGAAAATTCTGACGAAGCTACCATCACTTAAAAATTAAATATTTGCCCAGTTGCTGTCGTCGAGTACCGTGAGGGTCGACTGTTTGACGATGTCCAGGTCTTTTAATCTGTGTCCATGAACCTGTATTTCAGGATCAATATCCAGAAGTGGAATCAGGACAAAATCACGCTCTAATACCCCGACATGCGGCACAGTTAAGCGTTCATTGTGAATCTGTTCATTGCCGTAGATCAGCAAGTCCAGATCCAGTGTACGTTCGCCCCAATGACGTAAACGTACCCGACCTGCGTCCTGCTCAAAGGCTTGCAAACGATCCAGCAGGCTTAAAGCGGCCAGATCGGTATTTAACTGCACCACTGCATTCAGATAGTTCGGCTGATCCTGTGGTCCCATCGGTGGACTTTGATACAGATGCGAAGTTTTCACCTGCCCCAAGGTCGCCAGTTTCTGTACAGCTTCTGCCAGAATCTGGCGTGAATCGCCTAGGTTACTGCCTAGGCCAATATACGTCACGATCATTGTGTTGGTCCAAACACCACCTGGCTCAGATCACGTTTTACCCGCTTACGTTTCATAATCGGATGATCTGCGCCAATTTCACCGCTGGCACTGGCTGCCACATGCGACAGAGGTTTCGCCTTGTCTTCAAACTTGGCTTTACGCACACGACGATTGCGTGGTTCAGGTTCATTCACTAACGGCTCAATCTCAGCGAGATCTTGCTGCTGGGTCAGTTTCTGTTCCAGATGTTCTTCTTGACTCGCCTTGCGGCGGCTCTTGGCACGCTGACGGTTATACTGGCTAATGGCCCTTTCTTTCTCGTCACCGCTCATTTGCTGGTAAGCATCCCACCAGCTGCCCATGCCTTGGGCAGTCGCATCACCTGATTTTTCACGCAGCAGCAAAAAGTCAAAGCCGGCACGGAAACGCGCGTGGCTGGACAAAGCCTCGATTTGCTGTGGTTTTGGATTCAACAAACGGGTTTGCATTTCCCAGACTTCACGAATAAAGGTTTCCGCAAAGCGTGGAATAATAGTGCGAGTCGCCTGACGTTTTAACACATCCAGACCGGCTTGGGCACGGACTTCGGCCGCTACCACGCCTTTATTCAAATAAAATTCACAACGCTCCAGGAATGGCTGCCACAACAATACCGCATAGAAAAATGCCGGATTGATGGTCTTGCCGATAGAAATACGCTGATCGGTATTTTTCGCAGCGCGTTCCATAAACGGCGTAATTTCAGGCTTGATATCTGCAAATAACTGCTGCCAGATCCCGAAATCGATCAGCATTGGCAAGACACGATTCAGGTGCCCCATGGTGAACAGCTTCTGTGATTCATCATAAAGTCGATGCGGAGAAACATCACGCAGCAACTGGGTCATTTCCGGCGTAAAGACATCCAGAATCGCTTCATCAATATTAAAGTTCAGTTTGGCCGCAAAACGTAAGGTTCGCAGCATCCGCACCGGATCTTCTTCAAATCTTAAAGCCGGATCACCAAGTAAGCGTAAGGTTTTGCTGTGGATATCATCCACTGCATTACAGAAATCCAGCACAATACCTTTACGCGGCTGGTAGTACATTGCATTGATGGAAAAATCACGACGGGCAAAATCCTGCTCGATGCTGCCCCAATTGTTGTCACGCAGAATCATCCCCGCGGCCGAGGTCACTGCTTTTTTTGGTGGGGCACGGAAGGTTGCCACTTCAACCAGTTCCCGCCCTGAATAGACATGCGCCAGTTCGAAACGTCGTCCGATAATCCGACAACGTCGTCCAAAAACTTCCTTGACCTGAGCCGGGGTTGCATTGGTGACTGCATCGAAATCTTTAGGATTCAAACCTAACATCAGATCTCGAACACCACCACCCACGATATAAGCTTCATAGCCTGCCTTGTTTAAGGCATCAATCACATCGAGAATATAAGAAGGTAATTGAGCGGTTGATAAACCACATTTTGACGCGCGCAAAGTTTGCAAAAGACGCTGTCTCCTACGTCTGAACGTAAAATTCTAAGATGACGCTAATCATATCGCTTACACGACTAAAGGGCAATTTGATTATGTCAATCCTGCGAGTCAAATCAATCAGCTAGTCATGATCCATACTGTCGCCTTATAAGGCCAGTTTGGCCTTGTTTTTGGCAAATAATGCCGGCCCAATCCCTTTGACCAGCTGGATCTCTTCAATGCTTTTGAATTTTCCATTTTTTTGCCGATGTTCAATAATCGCTTCAGCCTTTTTTTGACCAATACCATTTAGCTGCTGTAATTGCTCCACAGTTGCATTATTCAAACTGATTTTATCAGCAGCAGAAGATGCCGATAATGCAGGCTTCGCCAGATAGTGATTGCTTTCTGATGAAGCCGTAGCGGCAGCTTTTTTCTTCAGGCGGGCGTCGTGTTGCTGTTGTTGGGTCTTCCATTCCATATAATCGGTCGCAGTCGCATGCGCTGTTCCGATAGAAATAAAGCCCAGCCAGCAACTCAGAAGAAGATTAATCCATGTTGGACCGATTCGATAAGGTGTTTTTTTCATGTGCTGCTCTTTGTTCTAATTCTAATTTAGCCTGTTCCCAGAGCTGATCAAGTTCAGCCAGTGACAGTTTTTCCAGGTCTAATTGCGGTAATTGTGCCTGATCTTCCATTAAGGCAAAGCGGGTCCGGAATTTATAGATTGTCCCCAATAATGCCATCTCGCTGGAAATGCCAAGTTTACGTCCAACATTGACCAGAGAAAATAAGCAGTCACCAAATTCTTCCTGTATTTCATCGGAATTTTGTCCGGCTACCGCTGCTTTTAATTCAGCCAGTTCTTCTTCCAGCTTGGCATAAGCACCCGCCATGTCCGGAAAATCAAAACCGATTTTGGCGACATTTTTTTGAATTTCATCGGCCTGCACCAAAGCGGGTGCATGTTTAATATCATCCAGACGTGAACGCGGCTTGCCCTGCTTTTCTTGCTGTTTGATTTCTTTCCATAGCTCAGACACATCTTCCGGACTCATTTTTGCAAATTGTTCAGCCTGAAATACATGCGGATGACGGCGAACCAGTTTATCGGTAATGGCCTGAACCACATCCTGAAAATCGAAAGCCCCCTGCTCGCTATACATTTGCGACTGGAACACTACCTGTAACAGCAAATCACCCAGCTCATCGCGGACATCGTCGACTTTTCCAGAGCGGACTGCCGCTTCGACTTCGTAAGCTTCCTCAATGGCATATTTGGTCAGAGATTCGGGGGTCTGCTGCTGATCCCATGGACATTTTTCACGTAATTCGCGCATGACCTTGAGTAGTTGTTCCATGTTTAAAAACCTCTTTTTTTTACCAAATTGTCGCGTCAATCTGCCAGTTTCTTGTTATGCTCAAAAAAAAGACAATAAGGAGATCAGGCACATGCACAGTATATTGATTAGCGGTGCAGCACAAGGAATTGGTGCCGCGACAGCCGCCCTATTTTACCAGCACGGCTACAAGGTGGGTATTTATGATGTTCAGGTGGAGCAGGCAGAACAACTGGCCCAGCAACTGGGCGAACATGCCAAAGCCGGTTTTCTGGATGTGGCTGGTTATACGTCCTGGGAAACAGCTTTAGCCGAATTTTCAGCTTGGGCAGGTGAAATCAATATTCTGGTCAATAATGCCGGGATTTTATATTCAGGCCCTTTTGAAGAAACTGATATTATGGCGCATCATCGGACTCTGGATATTAATGTTAAAGGAGTCATGAACGGCTGTCATGCCGCTTTCCCTTATTTAAAAGAATCTTCATTTGCCCGCATCATCAATCTATCTTCAGCTTCGGCGATTTATGGCCAAGCCGATTTAAGCAGTTATTCCACCAGCAAGTTTGCAGTGCGTGGCCTGACTGAAAGTCTGGATATTGAGTGGCAACCCTATGGGATTCGAGTCTTGGATGTTATGCCGCTTTTCGTCAGTACCGCCATGGTCAAAGATATGCAGGCAGAAAGCATCAAAAAGATGGGCGTGCATTTAAAAGCAGAAGATGTTGCACAAGATATTCTTAAACTGGCAGAACTCAAAGATTCCATCTGGCAAGCCACCCATCATCCTGTCGGATTCAAAAGCCAGTTTTTATTTCATTTATCGCGGATGAGTCCACAATTTGTGAATCGGCTGAGTAATCTGATCATTTCTAGAAAATAAAAAATATTTGGGTTGATTCTGTTTTAGACAGTGTGATGAATCTGGATCACAGGAAATCTCAATCCCTTGCAGGAATCCTCACTTTGCCAGGCCACGGTGAGCATGCAGCCAGCAAGCGTATAATTTTGATAGGCATAGATGCCAATCTCTGGATGTTCGCAGCGCCCACCATTTTGCTCAGGATGGATATTGGTATTGAGCTCATTCAGGTTGATCCGGATTCCCAAGCCTGATGCCTTTAACACGGCCTCTTTAATCGTCCAGACTTTAAACCAGTATTCGGGATCATAAGCCAGCGTTTTCCAATGTTTTAATTCTTCGGGATGAAAGGCATGTTGTGCCAAGGCTTCAAAACGAACCTTACGACTCAGTTCTTCAATATCAATTCCCAAGTTTTGGACATTCCTGCTCGTGGCCAAGGCGTAGAAATTTTGACTATGACTATGATTAAAACTGAAGTCCGGATAGTCATTTAAATAAGGCTTGCCATATTCAGTGGTGGTGAAATCCAGAGATTGGATCGGATGATTGAATTGATCTGACAGCAACTGGTTACGATGCGCATAAATTGCCAGTTTTCGATTCTTGATTTGCTCTACCCGTGATTGAGGCAGTTCAATTGAAAAGAACTGATCTATTTTTTGTAGATAAATTTGAATATTTCGCGACAATGCAAAGCTCATAGAAACAGATGGACTTTTTCATTTTACGTCGCCAGATAAAAAAAGAAAGCCTGTTCGAAAACAGGCTAGACTCATATTGCTTAGATTGAATCAGAAATATCAACTGGTTTTGCTGCTGCAGATTCTGGCGCCTTAAAGTTCAAGCCCGCTTTTTTCATCAATTGCGGATACTCAACCAATGCCATGGTTGCATTTTTTGCAATTCCAGTCACATCACCTAATAGGCCTTTGGCATCCATAAAAGACATACCGCTATCGCTGACACTACGCGGATTACTGAGCATTTGCATAGACACCTGCTTACTATTAAGCACGAGTTCGCGTGCAGACAAACCCGCAATCGCAAAGTTAGTAAGTGAGTTAACCAGAAGCTATTTCTGGCTTACACTTAATGCATTAATACGTTCCAGTGTCGCCGCCTCATCCTTTTTTGATGCATCCAGAACATCATTAGTCAATTTGGTAATCTCTTTCTGGATTGCCTCTTTTTCCTTTACGTCAGAGGTAGTTTTCAAGCTGTTTAATTTGGTTTTCAGCTCTTCACTGTCTTTACGTTCAGCAAACAGGGTTGCCAGTGTCGTTCGGCTTTGAATAAACATGGCATTGGTGGCTTGTGCCTGCTTAAGAAAACCTGCCAAATCCAGATTCTGTGAAGACGTACCTGTTGTCGTTGCAACTGCTTTTGATGCCAGACTGCTGAGTGTTCCAAGACCGGCATGACTTTGCGATGCCAATACAACACTTCCCAAGATCAAGATGCTTGCGATTTTTTTCATAGTATTTCCCCTTATAATTCCTTACTGAACTGCATCGGCTTTTTGCACGATCTGATTTAAAATTTTTGGTAATGCCTTGAACATCTGAATGTTGTACATTTCATGACGATGGGTGATATCAATCCCTTTTAAACTAACTTCTTGCTGTAAACCGACAGCCCCAACACGTTCCTGTTTTGCATTAAAACGCCGCGCGCCACCTGCCAACACCAAAGTGGCATCGCAACTGGATTTGTCTGCATTGCATTTAATAGAGTCTTCTTGAACCTGAATTTTGAATGCTGGCTGTAAGCACTCGTCTTTAGGCACATACAGTTTCAAATCTAGCTGTTTTTTAAAGCCGGCATTTTCAGTCATTTTTATAATTGATGTTTCCAAACTGGTCTGACCTTTAAAACCTGAGCCTGTGGCATAAAATGGACGTTTGGACTGACTGGTAAATGCGTGATAAATCAGCGGACCAAATCCATAAAATGGAATCTCTCCGACTTGATCAGTATGCAAGCTTGGACAAAGTACACGAGCAAGTTTCGACTCACCCACAGCAGCATGGCTATCCACCAAGATGCTATCACCCGAACGTAACGGCAGGCGGTCATTTCCACTCACAGGAAAATCAAGCTGCGCTTTGACTTTAGTCCCTTGACGCTCAATGACTGTAGCTTCCCAAGTCGGGATTAACACTTGACGCTGAGCAACTTTTTCACGGTTATACACATGAATTTTCATGCCTGTGGTCAAACGCTCGCCTGCATCCTGAATCGTGATGGTCTCGCTACCACCACTCGCTACCTGCAAATCTGAACGGGTAAATTGAATCCCTTTTTGGAATTGCTGACCCAATTTCACCAAAGCATTTTTAAGTGCCACTTCTTTACGCGTATCCAGTGAAAAACCCATTCCTTGTGAAATGGCTTCACTGATTTCATCAGTCGCATGCGCCGAATAAATCACGCGCCCAGAACGGTCAATCATTTCAGCAAAGACTTCGCTATGTACCACTTGCTGCTCAGTCATTTTGCCGACTTGCTGCTGATAACCAATTACAGGAATCACATTAATACGAATAAAAAATTCAGGAAGTTCACGCTGATGCTGGGTTTCCTGATTAGTTAAACCTGTCTGCTCACTGATACTCTGTGCGAGCACGCTATAACGTTTGTTGACTGGTGTAAGGGTAAAAGATGCATTTTCTCCGATCGCATCAGAAAAAATCTGCTCAATCAGGTCTTTTGACTCGCCTTGATAAGTCAATACATCCACCACCAAAGCTTTAGGCTTGTTCAGTGCCTGACGGGTATTAGCCGAAATCTTGCTAAACTGGCTCGAATTACCACTCATCAATACAGGCAATGCCACAGCATAATCACTGTCAGCATGGACAACCCGGATTAAATCTCCTGAAGTCGAGCTCAGCTCATCATCTTTGGCAATCCCTTGATTAAAGCCTTTATCCAAAACCATATAAGACTTCCAGCGGTCAATCACCTTGGTCTGCACTTCAGAGACCTTAAATTTCTTCTGTAGATCTTGGGTCAATTGCTGAGTCAAGGTCAGCAAGCTACTTTGAAATTTCTGCTGGACCGCCTGACGGGTTGTAGCCGCCTCGATATCAGTCGCCAGCACCTGTATAGGTTGAGATAAAGTAGCGCTATCGGTATAAATCACTTCTCCGGATAGGACATTGGTCAACTTTAAACTTAAAGTGACTGGCAGAAAAATCTCGGCTGTAGACTCCTTTTGCACCACATATTCGCTGGCCCGCAAAACTTCCAGAGAAGCCACATAGCTTCGATGTTTATTCTGTTGGGAAATTGAAGTAACCACCTGATCTTGCAAGGCCTGTTTCAGCTGCTGCTCAAAAGCCTGTACAACTTGAGTACGAATCGTCTCGCTAGATACAGCCTTGCTAAAGTCACAGGAAATGGATGATGCGTTTGCTTCTATATGTTCCACCGATTGACGACAAGGCAGTTCCAGCCCGTAAATTCCCTTCGCCGGAAAAACCTGAATATTGGCCTGCGCACTAGCCGTTCCCATCAGCGCCATGGCAAGCATGACTTTTTTCAAGCTTATTTGCATTGAGTACCACCAATACATAAAGTAATGGTATTCCCTGCTTGCAGGCGTTCGGCATTCGACAGAACAGGATTTACCCGGCGCAATGCTTTGGCAAGTTCAGCACTTAAGGGCTTTTCACTCTTATAAGTCATGGTCATCTCGACCAATTTGCCATCCTGGGTACGGATATCGATATTTTCCGCACCATCCATTTCATCTAAGGCTACGTACAGGTCATCCCCTAACCGGCTAGATACGCTACCTGATACACTTTTTACAAAGAGGGTTATTTCCTTACCATACATGCTGCGGTTTTTCGAATAGGCGAGGATTTGTGGACCGACTTCAGATAGCGTCATTTCACCCAGTTTACGGGCAACATTGGTACGGCAAGTATCTGTCGTTGCAGCAGTTGATGATTCTGTACGGGTATCGCCGCCCATCAGTGTGCCATCATCGACTGAATAAATTTTATAGCTGAGTGCACCATCACAAACAAACTGACCCGTTGCACCTGAACGACCACGGTCATAAATATAAGAGCTACCGACCATAAACCAGTCCGCTTTTTCCTGACGCGCAGCCACTGCAAGTTTTGCCAGTTCTGCATCACTCAGCAATTGTTGAATGGTCATGCTCTTGCCTTTGAGATAACGGCTACGAAATACATCCGAATTCATTAAGCGCAGATCATATTTAGATGCTGCACGGGCAATTGAGGTTAACGTTTGATTTTCACGCTCAGGTGTGGTCGATGGGGTTTGATATTCCACATATTTCACAAAATTTTGAATGTCATTCTGACGTTCCGACTGGCTATAACGTGCTGACTCACTGGCGTTATAGCTTGCTGAAGCAGAAGATTTACCTGAGTTATTATGACTTGATGAACGTGCAGCAACACCGGCTCCTGCACCATAGTAATTACCATAGGCATACCCTGAAGCCGAAGCTGATTTGCCTTTTGATGAATATGATGAGCTTTCACTGGCTTTTGCACTTTCTTTCGCATCATAGCTGGCCTTTTCATCATAGGCATAGCTCTTATCTGAAAAGTACGACGTAAATTCTTTCACCGGTTTTGAGTTATCTCGCGGTACACCAAAATACTGATCCATTACGATCATGATCGGGCTGGTTCGGCTATTCTTTTTGGATAAACCCAAGTCATTCAAGATCTGGCGAAACTCCTGGTCATCCATTTCAATTGAAATAGAAGTAACCAGTTCATTGTTATTGTTGGTTTGACTACCTCGATTAAATACGTAGCCATTGTCAACTTGTTTCACAATATCTGCCAGATGAGGCTCGGCATCCTGCATGGCTTGAGGGCCATTTATTTTTTTGATTAAAGCAATGACTGCATCAGTTTTTGCATTATTCAATGCCTGATTCCGTGTTCCTACTGGATCTTTTTTCATAATGGGGCTACTGCCCTCACCATTCACTTTGATCATTTCAGCGCACGCAAGGCTGGGCAAGCCCATCATACAGATTAAGGCCAATGCAGTTTTTTTCATGTTCCCCTCACATCACCGCAAATTTAGGCAGTAATTTCTTATGATCTTTCTCAATCAGTTTTCATTTTTGCGACCGAATTAACAATTTCACACAAATATGATACATATCACATAAATATTAAATTGATACTTATACTAAATAACTATAATTAAAAGAATATTTTATTTTTATTAAATTCAAAATTAAGCCTGATTAAAAAAATATTTTTTATAGGTAATAAAAAAGCCCGCTTTACGCAGGCTTTTTATCCGAAAAATTTAAACTATAGAATTAGCGTTTAAATTTCTTCTCGGCTTTCTTGAACTTCTGTACATAACGACGTTTACGCGCAGCTGCACGCTCATCCACTTGAGACTTACGGCCTTCAAACGGGTTTTCAGAAGTTTTAAACTCGATTTTAATCGGTGTACCTTCAAGCTTGTACACTTTACGGAACACGTTTTCCAGGTAACGACGATAATCCGCAGGAGTTTTATCCACCTTGTTTCCGTGAATAACGATCGTTGGCGGATTTTGTCCACCCATGTGTGCATAACGCATTTTAATACGACGACCCTGAACCATCGGCGGTTGGTGGGCATCTGTCGCATCATTTAAAATCTGGGTGATTTTTGCTGGTGACACTTTCAAACGAGATGAATCATAAGCACGGTGAATCGATGGATAAAGATCGCCCACACCCGTTCCATGCAATGCAGAAATCAAATGTACTTTGGCCCATGGAATAAAATCGAAGCGACGCTCTACATCGAGCTTACATTGCTTACGATCATATTCAGTCATGTTATCCCATTTGTTGACTGCAATGACCATGGCACGACCCGCTTCAAGCGCATAGCCAATCAAATGCAAATCTTGCTCAACAATACCATCACGCGCATCAACCACAACAACAATTACGTTGGCATCTTTCATTGCCTGTAAAGTTTTAACAATCGAGAATTTCTCAATCATTTCATCAACTTTACCTTTACGGCGCACCCCTGCAGTATCAATCAGGGTGTATTGACGGCCATCACGCTCGAATGGAATATAAATCGAGTCACGTGTTGTACCCGGCTGGTCAAATGCCACCACACGCTCTTCACCGAGCAAACGGTTCACCAGCGTTGACTTACCGACGTTCGGACGACCAATAATCGCTAAACGCAGGCCCGTGTTTTTGTCATGCTCTTCCGGATTTTCATCTTCCGGTACATCAGCAAGTACATCTTCCAGCATCTGCTGAACACCACGACCATGGCTGGCTGCCACTTGTAGCGGCTCGCCCATACCCAGTTTGTAGAATTCAACCAGGGCAGCTTCAGCATGTACGCCATCAACTTTGTTGGCCACCAGAAAGACTTTTTTGCCTAAAGTACGCAATTCACGGGCAATCTGTTCATCAGAAGCCAGCAGTCCGGCACGCGCATCAACCACAAAAATAATGATGTCGGCTTCATGAATAGCAGTCTTGGACTGCTCTGCCATGTACGAGTCAATCCCACCTTCATTTTCGCCAATACCGCCAGTATCGACCACAATGAAAGATTTATTTTGATAAGTTGCATCGCCATATTTACGGTCGCGTGTCAGACCTGCAAAGTCTGCCACCAATGCGTCACGGCTCTTGGTAATCTGGTTGAACAGCGTTGATTTTCCGACGTTCGGACGACCAATGAGCGCAATTACGGGTTTCATAGAGTAACCTTTATTCAATATCAGGCGTCAAAGTGGCCTGAACATCAGAAAGTATAGGAAGATATAAGGGGGAAATACCCTAAATAAAAACACGGGGCATTGATTTTTCAATCACCCCGCGTTCACAAAAATACGGTTGTGGCTAGTTTAGCATAAGGCTCGTTAAAATTAACGGTTCTGCCAAATGCTTAATGCGCCCTTGCGTGTAGAAACATAAAGCTGGTTGTCGATGACGCGTAAGCTACGTACTTCCCCAGAGGTTTTCGAACGACCAGTAATCTGTCCGGTACGCGGATCAATCAGGTGCAAGACACCATCCAGATCGCCGACTACAAGATCAGTACCCAGCATCACCGGATTACTTAACTTGCGATTCAACAGCTGGTCATTTTCCCAAAGCGGTTGACCCGAGGTAATCTCAAAGGCTTTGATTTTGCCATCGGTTTGCGCCACAAATACGCCATTACCCACAACTTCTGGACGCTGGATACTGCTGGCATCTTCACTCCAGACCACCTGTTGTGAAGCTAAATCCAGCACAGTCACCTGACCTTGATAACTGGTGGTCACCACAAACTGGCCTGCAACGACCGGTTCCCCGTCAATATCCACCAGACGCTGGATATCAGAACGTCCATCCGACACTGCGACACGACGCTGTAATTTTGGCACACCACTTAAGGCATCCAATGCATAGATATAAGCATTGGAAGAGGCAATCAGTATATTACGGGCATCTAATGCAACCGGTGCAGCCATGCCACGTAAGCTGAATTGTACATTAGGTAAGTCATAAGTCCAAACTTGCGCACCCGTCGCAATTTCATGCGCATATACGGTGCCGTCATTGCTGACACTAATGACCCGCCCTGCATGAATCAGTGAAGGCGCCAGTAAAGCACCCGTCAATTGCGCAGTCCATTTCTGCTCGCCGGTTTGTTGATCTAGCGCAAACAGCTGACCTTTCTGGTTGCCGACGACAACAAGACCTTCGGCAGCTTCAACGCCAGAACTTAAATTGTCTTTGCTGACTTTCTTCTGCCACAGACGCTGTTTGCCTTTAAATGCAGACACTTCGCCTTTCGGGTCAATCGCAAAGACCACGCCATTGTCTGCATCCAGACGTAAACGCAACGGATCAGCAGCATCTGTTGACGCCACACTGGTGGAAAATACAGGGACCAGGGTTTTGGCTTGGGTCAGTTTTGGAAGTGGATTCGGTTTTACTTCTGGAACTTTAGTGGTTTTACCTGCACAGCCAGCCAGTGCAAGCGTTAAAACAGTCAAGGCACAGGTAATTTTGTATTTTCTATTCATGCAGCTTCTTCCGCTTGTGTTTCTATAATTGGGCGTTCGATTTCTGGATCATCGACTAACACGCCTACGCTTTCGAGCTTAATTTGTAAAATCTGACGTTCTTCTTTACGTTCAATCAAAGCATCCCATGCACTTTGATATACTTTTTTCGCATTTTCAATATCATTTTTGGCAACATAGATATCGCCACGTGCTTCATCGGCAGTTGCTTTAAATGCAGGTTCAGTCACTGCTTCTAAAGTTTTCAATGCAGCATCATATTTTTTCTGTGCCAGTTGCGCATAGGCCAGACGAAGTTTAACCACCTGAACCAGGCCTTTATCATCTACTTTCGAGTTTTCAACTTTCTGTAGTGCTTTCTCGGCCGCAGCATAATCTTCTTTGTCATAAGCCAGTTTCGCCATGACTAACTGGGTTTGAATCGCCTGAGCTGAGTCAGGCGCTTCCTTGACAATTTTGTCCGCAGTTTCAGACAGCTTGGCAAAACCATCACCTTTCGATGCCTGTGCATCATCCATCAACTGCTGAACCTTGGCAGTGTGCATTTGCGACTCTGCCAGGTTTTTCTTCTGCCAATATTCCCATCCAAAAAAGGCAATCAGCGCAATTAAAATCCCGGTAATCATCGAAGAACCATATTTCTTCGTAAAGGATTTTAAGCTTTCAAACTGTTCATCACCACTCATTGCGCTCATGAGATTACCCTTTTCCTAATGTTTTATCGATTATTTTGAAGAAATTTTAGTACTAAAAAATGCAACGAAGTCCGTAAATGGTACATTCGATTGCTCTGCGGTTGCCAGCTCTTTCACAGTAAACGCCTGAGCTTCCAGTTCACGTTCACCCAAAATCGCCGCATACAAAGCACCGGCTTGATCAGCCTTTTTCATTTGCGATTTCATTGAACCCTGTGAGCCTACTTTCAGACGAACCTGACTGCCTGCTGCTTCAAGCTGATCACGGATCTGCTCCGCAATGACCAAAGCTTTACCTTGAGAAGCCGGTTCAGCCACCAGGAATACTTCACAATCACGTGTCGGGGTATTGTCTTCAACCTGCTCAAGCAAAAGCAATAAACGCTCGATACCCATGGCAAAACCAACTGCAGGAACAGACTGATCTGCCTTTCCTTTAAGCTGCCCCACCAGGCCGTCATAACGGCCACCGGCACAGACTGTTCCTTGTGAACCCAAATGGGTTGTGGTCCATTCAAAAACAGTTTTGTTGTAATAGTCCAGACCGCGTACCAGTTTTTGATTGATCACGAAGCTCACGCCTGCATCAGTCAAATACTGCTGTAACTGGGCAAAATGCGCCAGAGTTTCTTCACCCATAAAGTCATGCAGTTTCGGTGCATTTTCCAAGATGCTTTGTGTTTTGGCATCTTTAGAATCCAGAATACGCAATGGATTCGTGGTCAGACGGCGCTGAGAATCTTCATCCAGATCCGCTTTATGCGACTCCAGGAATTCAACCAGTGCCGCACGATATGCTGCACGCTCATCCGACTCACCGAGTGTATTTAACTCAAGCTGAACCTTGTCTGCTACACCCATACGTTTCCACAGACGCGCCGTCATCAAAATCAGTTCTGCGTCCATGTCCGGAGTCGCAACACCAAAAGTTTCCACACCAAACTGGTGGAACTGACGGTAGCGGCCTTTTTGCGGTTTTTCATAACGGAACATTGGGCCGATATACCAGACGCGAGGCGTCGCACCGCGCAGCAGGTTATGCTCCAGCATGGCACGTACGCAACCCGCCGTCCCTTCAGGACGCAAAGTCAACGACTCAGGTGGATTGCCTTTGTCGAGGAAAGTATACATCTCTTTTTCAACGATATCGGTTGCATCACCGATCGAACGTTTAAACAAATTAGTCTGTTCTACGATAGGCAAACGGATTTGTTGATAGCCATAGGCATCCATCAAACCGGATAGATGCTGTTCAAGACGTCTCCAAGCTGAGGTTTGCGTTGGGAGAATGTCATTAAAACCTTTGATTGCGACGATTGAACTCATGATCTACTCAGGAAAACTTGTACGAATAATTTCTTTAGATTTAGCTTCTTCAAGCTCGGTAACACGTTGACGAACCATGGTTTCGATTTCATCAACCAATTGATTTGTGTCAATTAAATGGCTCTTTTCACCATTACGGTACACCAGTGAACGTGGTGCTGCACCTACGACACCAATATCCGCTTCTTTAGCTTCGCCCGGCCCATTCACTTTACAGCCAATGACCGAGACATCCATTGGGGTACGAATATCTTCTAAACGCTCTTCAAGTTGCTGCATCACGGAAATCACATTAAATTCCTGACGTGAACAGCTTGGGCAGGCAATGAAGTTAATCCCGTTGGAGCGCAGACCCAGCGATTTCAGAATATCAAAACCAATTTTAATTTCTTCTTCAGGCTCGGCAGCCAGTGAAATACGCATGGTATCCCCGATGCCTTCCATCAGCAGGCCGCCCAAAGCGATCGCAGATTTAACCGAACCGGTGCGGTAAATACCCGCTTCCGTGACACCTAGATGGAGCGGATTATCAATTTGCTGTGACAGCAAACGATACGCATCCATGGTCAGGAACACATTCGATGCTTTGACTGAAATTTTGAATTCCTGGAAATCCAGACGGTCTAGAATATCGATATGGCGCATCGCAGATTCAAGCAAAGCCTGACCCGTCGGCTCGCCATATTTCTTTTGAATATCTTTTTCCAGTGAGCCGGCATTAACACCGATCCGCATGGAAATATCGTTATGACGTGCTGCGGCCACCACTTCACGGATTTTCGCTTCAGAACCGATATTGCCCGGGTTAATCCGCAGGCAGTCTGCACCCAAATCGGCAACTGCCAAAGCAATTTTATAATCGAAGTGAATATCCGCCACCAAAGGTACATTGACCTGTTTGCGAATTTCACCAAATGCCGCCGCCGCTTCCATGGTAGGCACAGAAACCCGCATGATGTCCGCGCCTGCATCCACACAGCGCTGAATCTGTGCAACCGTAGCTGCTACATCACAGGTTTCAGTATTAGTCATCGACTGGATACTGATTGGTGCATCACCACCCACATAAACTGAACCCACACGAATTTTACGTGTTGGACGACGTTTAATTGGATTTACGATCATCGTTCTGCTCTACTCTTGATCTGTTAAGGTGATAAACGGAATTCTGCTTTTCCGTTCACAGTGTAGGGTGACAATGAAATATTTTCATTATTTAAACTGAGTGATACAGCCGATGCATCATCCAGACGAATCTGGAATGGCGCTTCACCATTCAGCTGCAAGCTCGATGCCTGACGGCCAGTTGCCAGAACATTACCCGCCGAGTCGACAATATGCACCGAAGTCGGACGGTTAAAATCAAGTTTCAGCTGATCACCGGAAAGTGCGGCACCTGTATCCAGATTCAGAATCTCGACATTAGAAGCGCCTACTCCAGAGACTTCACTGCTATTTTGTGAATTACTACTCGACCAGTTCTGAATCATGGCAAACAGTGCACCCAAAATCAGCAACAGTACCAGCGTAATAAAAATTCGTTTTAACCACTTACGATTGCGGTCACGCTTGGAACCTGGCAATTTCCCCATAATTTTGATAGGAGAATTGTTCAGGGCATGGTTCGGCAGCAGCCCGGTATCATTGGTATAAATTTCATCAAAACGCTGAATAATACTAGACGCATCTACACCCAGAAATTTGGCATAAGTCCGGTAATAACCTTTGATAAAGGTCGCTTCAGGCAAAGATTTGTATTCATCCTGCTCAAGAGCAGTCAGGGTTTTGACCGGGATGTTCAGCTCTTTCGCTACATCTTCCAGATTGCGTTGCTGATTGATGCGAATCTGGCGCAAGTACTCGCCCGGACGTTGAATATTTCCTAACGCATTTGGAGCTACGCTCGAATGATTCGATGGTGAATTAGGATTTACTTCCATACGGCCTCAGTACTGTACTGTAATTGCAAATAACGTTGGTATTCCTGGCTTTCAGGAAAAAGTGCACGTAACTGGTTGACCAATACCTGCATACCCAACTGATCACCCCCGGCACGCGCAGTGCGAATGCCGACCCAGAGCGCACGGGCACCCTGATTCTTCTGTCCCACACCACGCACAAACTGTTGATACATTTGTGTCGCCGCCGGGAACTGCTGGTTCAAATAAAATATTTCTGCCAACTCTAACATTGAAATATAAGAATCGCGATTGGCTTGCAGCGCCTGTTTGAATGATTTTTCAGCATTTGTTGCATCACCCAGTTTCAGGTAAATCCGCCCCATATTTTCCAATGCGCGGAAACGTTGATCATAACCCAACGTGGCACCAGCAATTTGAAACTGCTCAATCGCATCATTATAGCGTTCGAGCTGATATAAATAAGTGCCATAATTATTTCGCGCCTGCGCATTTTTCGGATCTGCCGAAATCGCACGCTTGAAATAATGATCTGCTTTTTCGAGATTGAGCTTGCTACCTTCCTGCTGCAATAGCACGCCCATCATCATATTTGCTTGAGAATCACGTGGACTGCTTTCAAGTGCCTGATCCAGCGCACGTTTAGCTGCATCCAGGTCACCTGTTCTCAGATATTCTACCGCCAATTGGGTACGGACTTTGGTGGCCTTTTCAGGGTCTTTCTGACCCAGATCTGGCGTCTGACACGCGACTAAAACCAAAGACACACATACTGTTGAAATCAAAGCAAACTTTGATGTTAGATTTCTCAACTGGCGACCTCTTATTATCCTTGTGAGCGCATGATCTCATTCGATTGCGCAATTTTCTTTTTCCACTGTTCCGCACGACGGGTACGGTCAGCGACTTGTCCGACTAACTGGCCACACGCGGCATCAATGTCATCACCGCGTGTCTGACGAATCGTACACACAAAACCGGCATCAGACAAAGTTTTTTGGAAAGAAATAATCCGGTTGCGGCTTGAGCGGCCATATGGCGCATGCGGGAACGGATTAAAAGGAATCAAATTAATCTTGCTTGGCAAATTCTTCAACAGCTTAATCATTTGCTGAGCATGTTCAGGATGGTCATTCACGCCATCTAACATCACATATTCAATCGTCACATGTTTACGTGAACTTTCGTTACCATCTTTAGCAATATAGCGCTGACATGCAGCAATCAGCTGCTCAAGCGGATATTTTTTATTGATCGGCACTAGCTCATTACGCAGTTCATCATTTGGCGCATGCAATGAAATAGCCAGCGCCACGTCAATATCTTTGACCATCTGATCGATTTTCGGTACCACACCAGAAGTCGATAAAGTCACACGACGTTTTGACATGCCGTATGCAAAGTCATCTAGCATCACACGCATCGAGTTCAACACGGCATCGTAGTTGAGTAATGGCTCGCCCATGCCCATCATCACCACGTTCGTGACTGAACGTTCACGCTCAAGTACCGGCACATCTTCCATATAGGAATAGTTCGCCATCCAGAGCTGACCGATAATTTCTGCCTGGGTCAAATCGCGCTGAAAACCCTGTTTACCAGTCGAACAGAATGAACAGTCCAGTGCACAGCCCACTTGTGAAGAAATACACAAAGTGCGACGTAAACCACTGCGATGTTCAGCAGGAATCAGTACAGTTTCAACAAGAGAACCTTCGCCATCGCCAACACGGAATACCCATTTACGGGTACCATCTTTAGAATAGTTTTTATGCACCACTTCAGGCGCTTTAATTTCACAAATCTTTTCCAGTTTTTCACGCAGTTTTCCTGAAATATTGGTCATTTCAGCAAAATCAGTCACGAAGAACTGGTGAATCCATTTCATCACCTGCCCGGCACGAAACTTCTTTTCACCCATGTCCTCAAAGAATTTTTCCATTTGCGGACGTGACATGCCAAGTAAATTCACTTTCTCGACAGTATTTGCCTGTGCTGGAGCGGATGGAGTGTGTTGCTGCGGCTCAGAAACTGCTGATACAGCGACTGCTTCAGTACTCATGTGTATTACCTAAATCATGTCTAAAGATGAAAGGAGAAGCTCAATATGTGAGCAAAGAATTATTCAGAGAATAAAAAAACCAGATAAGTATAATAACACTTATCTGGCTTGAATACTGCGAATTAACGAGTACGTGGAGCAATCTCAGTTTGAGCGAAGAAGTAGTTAACTTCACGATCAGCAGATGCTACAGAGTCAGAACCGTGAGCAGCATTTTCGTCGATGCTTACAGCGAAATCTGCACGGATAGTACCAGGAGCAGCTTCTTTAGGATTAGTCGCGCCAAGGATGTCACGGTGAGCAAGAACAGCATTTTCGCCTTCAAGAACTGAAACAACAACTGGACCAGAAGTCATAAATGCAACTAGGTCAGCAAAGAAACCACGTTCTTTGTGCTCAGCATAGAAGCCTTCAGCTTCAGCTTGAGTCAAATGTTTCATTTTAGTTGCAACAATTTGAAGACCAGCTTTCTCGAAACGAGCAAAGATGTCGCCGATGTGGTTTTTAGCAACTGCGTCTGGTTTAACGATAGATAAAGTACGTTCGATAGCCATGATAGGCTCCTTAAGTCAATTGTTGACATGAAAATTTGGCGCATTATACCGAGATAATGCGCATTTTTCTGCTTTTCATCTGTAAAAAAATGCTTTTTTAAGATGAGGCCTTAGCGTGCCTCGTCAATCCATGCCATTTGAATGGCTTCAAGCAAACCTTCAGTCGACTTGGTTGGATCATCTTCAAACTCAGGCAAAGCACACACCCAGGCATGTAAATCAGTAAAACGAATCCACTGCGGGTCCACATCTGGATGCGCTTCATAGAGTTCAATCGCGATATCGAGCGTGTCAGTCCAACGTAAACCCATCTCTATTTCTCACCATAATTGCTTTGATGCTGTACTTTAACAAATCTGTGAAAATCTGCGAGCCTTTGCTCCGGCTTTCACTTATTTTTACAGCACAATATTCAGATAAGGCGCGGTCAGGACAATGGCAATTGCCATCATGCCACCCAGAATTGCGCCAACTGCCACATCACTTGGATAATGCAATCCCAGCACCATTCGGGACACTGCGACCAGAACCGTAAAAGGCAACATCAGCATCAGTAATAAAGGTGCGACATAACCTAAAACGGTGGTTGCCATCACGGCATGCAAGGTATGCCCGGAAGGAAAACTGAAATGATCCAGTGGATGCTCACCCAAACGGATCACTTGATGTACCTGATAAGGACGTGGTCGTACAGTTTTGATTTTAAGCACCTTGTAAATCATAGTACCTATAGTACTTCCCAAAATCAGATAAACAATCTGCACGGTATAGATCAAGCCTTGCATGATCCAAACCAGTATCAGCATGAAATACCAAAATGCACCATTTCCTAAGCGGCTAATCATTTTAAAAAAAGTGGCAATACGGACTGAATGCGAAAAATGATTCAGATAAACACAGCCTTTCAAATCGATTTCTAAAAATTTAATCTTTACATTCTGGAGTTTCACACTGGTGCTCCTTTCTTGTTTTATATCCTGTATTCCTGATGCTGTAACAGTGAATACAATGCTTGTTCAAATTGCCGGACTGGATATTGCCAGCCTACTTTTTCGGCTTTTTTACGTGCTTGTGTGCCCATTTGTTGCAATCTTTGCAGATCAGGCAATCCGAGCATCTGCTGGATCAAACCCTGCTGATGTCCAAGTCTGCTCAACCATCCCGTTTCACCATGCTGCACATGCAAATTTGCACAAGCATAATCATAAGCAATCACTGGCAAGCCACTGGCCATCGCTTCCAATACCACATTTCCAAAGGTTTCAACCTGACTGGCAAAACAGAATACGTCTGCACTGGCATACACCGCTGACAGTTTTTCCCCTGTCAAGCTACCGGTAAAAACAATGCTACCATCCTGATTCAGTTGTTGCAGTCGAGTACGATCCGGCCCATCTCCGACCACCACCAAACGCACATCTTGCTGACGAACCTGACGCAGCACAAAATAGGTTTTGATCAGCACGTCAATTTCCTTTTCAGGAGAAAGCCGTCCGACATACAACATCACCCGGGTCTCGTTGGAAACTCCCCAAGCATAGCGCAAATCTGGTGATCGCCACTTTGGTGAAAATGTATCTGGATCGACGCCTCTGCCCACGACTGCCAAGGGACAAGTTACACCAAACTGATTTAAGGCTTGAGCCGTGCCTCGACTCGGGACACAGGTCAAATCAGTATTATTATGAAACCACTTTAAATAGCCTTGAATTGGCTTTAGTAAAAAAGCCAAATCAAAAAACCGACTAAATTCCTGAAATGACGAGTGGAAACCGCTAGAGACTGGAATTTTATGGAATTTTGCAAGCTGCTGAGCTACCAAACCCAAAGGGCCTTCGGTCACAATATGAATAATATCGGGTGTAAAAGTTTCAACAGCTTGATGGATTTTTAGAAATTGCGGTCTACCAAACTGCAAATTACTATATTTAGGAATGCAATGCGCTTTAACCAGACATTCACTATGTGGTTTAAAATCGTTACAGGCTTGCCGTTGTTGTGGACGTATTAATAAAATCTTATGCCCCTGTTTTTGTAATCCTTTACAAAGTTGCAATAAAGCATGGGCAACACCATTGATTTCAGGAGGCCAAGTTTCGGTAACGATGGCAATTTTTAAACGGGACCGTGTCAGATCTTCCAGGACTATTTTGTCATGAATGGCCTGTTTACGTTGTTCTTTTAAATCAAACTGGATTTTGTGAATAACAGGTCTTTGCTCTAATAATTCTGAGATGGAAATTTGTTGCATCTCGCACCTATTCGCTTATATTTTTCACCCAGTATAGAAAGATCTCATGACTATTTGATGAATAAAAATAACTAAAAAAAGCCAAAAATAAATCTTATAAATTATTATTTATATTAAAAAAATAAGTGAATACCAATTAATTCTTAGACTAAAAAGATATTCACTTTATACAGATCTTCATTTAACCTCCTCAAAGTTCCTGCATGTTTGCTTTACTGTACTGATCCCAGGTTGGTTTAAAGTCTTTCAGGCAATTTCCTTATTTCTATGATTTAAAAATTAATATCGACAGAAATCCGATCACGATAAGTTCCAGCTGGAACCCCATTAAAAGGATTCTCTTCGAGTTGAACCGAAACGATATATTTCTGTCTCTGTGAAGCTCCCTGATTCACTCTGACTCCCCATAACCCACTATTTGCACCACTCAAATTTAATTTGGTACGCAATTTATTAGGACCATTAGACACATAACTTATCCCGTTGGAACTCACCAGGTTCTGACTATTAAATAAAATTGAATAGCCCATATCACATGAAATATTAAATGAAGTGGCAGCCTGACTACGCTGATAGCTGGCTAGACGTAATTCTGGAGTGGTAAAACCATCAATCGAGCAATATTGGGCCATGGCTATTTCACTCATACTGAGTGCGGTAATAAATAAAAAGAGCTTTTTCATTTTTCTACTCCTACTTACATATAGTTTCCAGAATTTGCTTGTCTGAATTCTGGAATTGGTTTTCATTCAGAATGAATTGAGCCTGGCACTGCTGCCCTCTATTAGTCTTCACTTTAATGTTGTAAGTGCCTGCTTTAAATAGATATAGGTAAACAATACCCTGACTATCAACAAAAGAAGGTTCTGTACTGAGACCATCCACAAGAACCTCAGAGCCTATGACTAAATTATTTTGTTGTGCATCTTTAATTCTTAGCGCAATACGTTTGGTTTTATAGATAGGAAAATCCAGCTTATATCCACGTTGATCCAGACCAATAATTTTTTTAGAAGAGTGTTCAAAAGTTTCTTCCATCGCTAACTGGTTATGGTCAAAAGAAATATCGTAATGGATATAAGGGATGATGTTATGTATAAACATATAGCCTTGATTATTGGTGCTTCCAGCTAGACTCGCTGAACGATAGATATCAAGATTTGGATGTTGATCGACCTCAACCAGAGCAAAAGCATTATCAGCATATTTGGTGAATGCTATTTTACTACCTAGCCAAACCAAGGCGCCCTCAAACATAGCCTGTGAATTACGACGATTCTCATATTCATCATGAGAAAGTTGTAAATTACCAATACTGGTTTTCCATAAACCATAAGCATTGTAATTAACTTCTTCTTCAGTGCGATTAACCCCCAAAACATAATCAAAACCATTCTGAGTCATCGTTCTGTGACTAAAACTTAAACTCGTTTCATTATCTTCAGTATCGTGATTTAAATAAATTTGACCCTTTTCTTCCCAGTCATAAGATAAGGCGATATTGAAACCATGATCCCCATCATTCCCAAAATCTTTATAAAAGCCAAAATTTGTATATAATTTTTTTGTTAAGCTTTTTGAAGCTCGAATATCAAAAATTTTCTGAGCATCATTACTAAAACCATTTTGCTCATAATAAGATTGATAAATATAACTAAGATTTAATCCATCAATGAATCCCAAATTGGAAAAATTAAAATATAGAATATTTGAGGCTTCAATATTAGAGTCATATATATCACCACTTAAATATTGATATTCCTGAGTAAAATATCGACTATTTATACCAAAGGACCAGTTTCTAAAATCCCGACTCAGGGCTATCGAAGCCGCATATCCTTGTTCATCATTCGCTTTTGTCTGGCTAACTGAAAATGCACTATCCATAAGCAAGTATTTACTTATTCCTTGGGTCCATAAAAAATCAAAATTGCTGACATCTTTACTATATAAAAAATCTCCTCCCAAAGTCGTTGAAGACGTTATACCCCGCCGGTAAAACAATTTTGTAAAAAACTCCCGATAATCATCATCGACATAATCATAGTTATATCTAAGTTTACCTAATGAAATATTATATTCGTTCAATTTTGGCTTTAATAATCGACTATTAATATAAACCGGAAAACTCTGGACGCTCCTATTCCCTAAAATATCTTCTACAACAATTTGTGCATCACCCGCCTGATTTAGCATTGCTCCAGCAGGAAGATTATAATTACCAGGGGTCACAGAATCCCGATATAAACGCACCCCATTAATATATAGATCAATTGTTGAGGGTACGCTTGCACTTCCATTTAAAGTAGGCGCATTCCAGTAAACAAAGTCTGGACGATTGGTATAGTTGGTACCAAAGCTTAGCCCCCCAAACCGAAAAGAATTATTTAAACTGCTATAAGGACTTGTCGTATCTCCCAAGGTAAGTCTTGAAAAGATTTTTGGAAATTCAACATCGAGCGTCGTATTGACACGTAAAAATCCTTCTTCAATATCTTCAGGTTCATTACGATATAAAAAAGCATTTTTTAATAACCAATAATCTTTAAATATCCCAATTTCTGAAAATGTATTAAACTCTTGTTCTGCATCATCTTTATTATAAAATAAACTATAATTAACAAACCCTCCAAAATTCGCTTTCTCGGGATTTTCTACCTCTAATTCATAATGAGTATCTTCAAAATAATTGACTGGAAAGTTAATTTTAATGGCTTGTAAACTATAGTCATCTTCAACTGTTACACCTGGTTGATTCAATAAACAGAACTCCTTCTTGACCAAGTGACGGGGGATCCTTTCAATGTGAATTCCTATTCTGGATAAAGCCTCACACTCAATATACCTCTGCCCTCCATCAGAAAAATGAATTGCTTCAGTTTTATAATCTAAGCCATTTACCCATATATTTACGATGAACATTTCTAGATTGTCTTTCTGCACCGTCTGTTGAACATTTTCAGCATTTACATTTGTTAGCCCCATCCCACACGCGATCATTAGAAGAATTTTAGTGACCTTCATAGCATCATCCTTTTACTATTTATTCTTTTTGTAAGCATCTTCTAGGCTTTTACAGGAAATTCCAAATATCCCTCATGGTCTTCCACTTTTATTTTTAACTTCAAATCTCCATTTTCCTTTAATTCGCCAAGTTCAAATTTAATTTTATTTCCACTCAAAATATATTGAACAAAATCTTTTTTCATGAGTTGATTATTTTTATCATCCAATACTATAACTTCAGTAATTTTTGCATGAGATTTAGATAGATTATTTACATTTAGATAAGCCAGTTCATTAATTTTTTGCAAATCTATATTTAATTGTGGTGTAACCTGTTTTCCAGCAAAAAAAGGCAGTGAGAAGTTAAACAAAAAATTAATCGAAGAATTATCATCAACTGGTGTTACTTCTTTAAAAATGATCCTCCATGATTGCTGTTGCTCTAAATTTAATGGGGGTTGGCTAAACCCGATACGGACAACTTGTTTACTTTCAGGTTTTAGCTCAAATGTTTTTGGATTAAACAGTAAAGTATTATCCTCCAATAGAACATCTTCACCTTTTTCATTTTGCTGCCATTTAAATGCACTAATTTCATATATTTTTGAAGTACTTAATCCTGTACTTTCAATATTAACAGTTGTACTTTTCTGTCTTTTAAAATCTTGAATATAGACTTGGATAGGACTGAACTTTATTCCCGCTGATAAAGAAAAACTAAACAAAAACAATATAGAGAATCCTATAATTTTTTTAATCATATTTCACTCCCAAACCTAAATATAATTATTATTAATCATAAAAATATTAAAATAGGAGATGTAGTACATCTCCTACTTATTCAAAATGTTATATAAAAAATTTCTTATTATTAGAATCGCACTTCTACGTTATATACACCACGATAAGTACCAGCATCAGCTGCTTCAACCGCACTACCAGCTACTGTAGCTGCGACATCCCAACGATGAGCTTGTCCTTTGGTACTTGACTGAGTGCCATAATAAGCTTTTCCACCACGTGTAGTAGTCACAACTACAGGTACAGAGTTCTCACCATTGCGCAAAGTATTTAGTGGATTAATATTTAATCGATAAGGGGCATTTGTGCTGACATTAAAGAAGCCCGCATCGCTCCAATTACCTCCCGTGGTTTGTGCAAGTGTTAATCGAGGTGTCTCAACATCTAAATCACAATGTCTTGGAACTTCCAAAACAATGTCAATTTTTCCGTCACATTTGTCTCCACATCCATGTTTGCCTGGTTTATGAGGTTTATTTGGACCCTGTTGTGGAGGACCACCTCGGTTTGTTTCTGCTGCGTATAGAGCTGTTGAACTAAAACCAAAACCCAGTACGAGTGCTGCCAATGTGGCTTGAGTCATTTTTTTCATGTTTTTCTCCATTTCTTTTTTTAAAAGAATATATTTTTCTTTTATTTTTAACGCTTATATCCCAACTCTTAGAATTCAGAGCTATTTTTCTAAGCGCAGACTCATATTAGTGCGATTATTTTCATTAGCGTACAAAGCTTTAATATTCACAATATAGCCGCCTATATTTTTATAAAATTATCTATCTATATATTTATTTATTTTATAAGCACTTAGACTTATATATAAATTATTACAAATACAATCCATTTAAAATTATAAGCATTCCATACTTTCACTACACTTCATTTAATAGATAAAAATACCCACAAGACATTGATATAATTATTTTTTCAAATTACTCAATTTAAATTGGAAATAAATCTTACAAATGCTTACAATTTCCAGATACTACCCTTTAAAAAAATTATTTTTTTTATTTTTTATAGTTATTTTTACAGCATCATAAAAGTTTAATATTTTTCAGCTAAACAAACAATTACAATCAAACAACACAAAGCATATATTAAACCTAGAGTATAAAAATGTAACAAAGTAAATAATTAATTTTATAATATTATTAAATTTTAATTACTATTAATTTAATTTATCAATAATTTTAATATTTAAAAATTTAATTTCAAAATTTATATTCTAATAAATATTTTTTTGATTGACCTCAAGGTAAAAATAAGTTTAGTGATTTTTATTTCAATATTTTTTAATTGATTTTTTTTAGAGGTCGTACAATTACAGTTCAATAACTGATTTATACAAATCAAATAATAAAAAATTGAGTGTGGACATGATCAATAAGAATGAGTTTTTACGCTGGCTATACTTCATTTTTTGAAAAGAAAAATGAAGTGGAAATTTAGAACACATACTATGCTTTAAAACCAATATTATTACTTAATATTTTTAAATATCAATATTTTTACGTGTAAGATCGCACCTATCATAATCTTTATCTACTTTAAATACAGGTAAACTCAAACTTCTACAAAGGTTATATAACCGATCTAATTTTTCTATATTATCAGGATTCCAAGTATTAGTTTCTTTTTCTTGTGAACGTCTTAATTTCCGGTATGAACCTAATCCAAATGTTACATCAACAAAGGCATCAGGATTTATTTCCAATATATAAATTGGTTTAAATCCTGGTGTAATTTTCTGCCATACTTGACCATCAAAATTATACTTTCGTTGACGTGGTATATGATAGGTAGAAATATAAGGTGAAATTTTTTTCACAATTCTTACCTCTTCTTCATACTTCCAAAAATGCATTTTATTAAGTAGCGCTTGTTTCAATATTTCTTTATCTTTTCCCCAAGTTAAATTTTCAACATTATTCAAAAATTCAACAGTACATCGATTTAAGTTTTTCGGCTCTTCACTTAAATATGTGACTGAACCACAGTCTGCTGTAATAATGAATTTATCAGCATCATTCAATCCAGCTTTATTTACGTCAATTCCAATTACTACACCATTATGGCTATCTGCATAATGTGCCCACATCAATGGATTTAATGGCTGTTTAGTTAAACATGTAATTAAATACTTTCTGGAAAACTTCTGCTGCAAAACCTCATTAGAATTTCGCTTTGAAATTATATGATCATACAAGCCTAATGTTGTACATTCGAACGGATCATTAAAATCCTCTAAATGCGAAAAAGCTAATGTCCGATTATTTAAGGTTAAAAGAGCATCATCAAAGCTCATATATTTATATAAAATCATTATTCTTATCCAATAAAAAACCCCGCTTTCGCAGGGCTTTTATAGCATAAAAATCAGCCAATCAAGAGATTAGTTTTTCTATTTATCAACGATTTTGTTTGCTTGGCTCCAAGATATGAAAAAAATGGGAAAGCACTGCTTTCCCATTTTTTCAGGCACGTAAACATAGAAATAAAAAACCCACTCAAATTAAGTGGGTTTTCGCATTCAAATCAATTGATTCGAGAAATTAGTTTTTCTCTTTATCTACAATTTTGTTCGCTTGGATCCAAGGCATCATCGCACGTAACTTGTTACCAGTAACTTCGATACCGTGAGCCGCATTTTGACGACGACGAGCAGTCATAGATGGGTAGTTCAACGCACCTTCTTGAATAAACATCTTCGCGTATTCGCCAGATTGAATACGTTTAAGCGCATTACGCATTGCTTCACGAGACTGTTCGTTGATTACTTCAGTACCCGTTACATATTCGCCGTATTCAGCGTTGTTTGACACTGAGTAGTTCATGTCCGCGATACCGCCTTCGAACATTAAGTCAACGATCAATTTAAGTTCGTGTAGACATTCGAAATACGCCATTTCTGGTGCATAACCAGCTTCAACCAGAGTTTCGAAGCCCATTTTAACCAATTCAACAGCACCACCACAAAGAACTGCTTGCTCACCGAAAAGGTCAGTTTCAGTTTCTTCACGGAATGAAGTTTCGATGATACCTGTACGGCCGCCACCTACGCCTGAAGCGTAAGAAAGAGCAACGTTACGCGCATTACCAGAAGCATCTTGGTGAATCGCGATAAGGTCAGGAACACCTGAACCACGTTGGTATTCAGAACGTACGGTGTGACCAGGAGCTTTAGGTGCAACCATGATTACGTCTAAGTCAGCACGTGGAACAACTTGGTTATAAAGAATCGAGAAACCATGAGCAAATGCTAAAGTAGCGCCTTGCTTGATGTTTGGCTCAATTACGTCACGGTAAAGTTGAGATTGGAACTCATCTGGAGTCAAAATCATCACTACGTCAGCTTGTGCTACAGCAGCAGGAACTTCAGCAACTTTAAGACCTGAATTTTCAGCTTTCTTCCAAGAAGCAGAGTTCGCACGTAAACCTACAGTTACGTCAACACCAGAATCTTTCAGGTTAAGCGCATGCGCGTGGCCTTGTGAACCGTAACCAATGATCGCTACTTTCTTAGATTGGATGATAGATAAGTCACAGTCTTTATCGTAAAAAATTTGCATTGCTGTCTCCGCTTAAATGCTTGTTTGTCCGTTAAATCAGGCAATGACCCTTAAATTTACATTGCCTGATACCCTCTTCTTATTCAGATGAGGAAATACTTAAAATTTAGATGGTGAGTACTTTTTCGCCGCGTGCGATACCTGATACACCTGAACGAACCACTTCTAAAATCGTGTGTTCTGCAAGTGCATCAATAAACGCATCCACTTTTTCAGTGGTACCCGCGATTTGAATGGTATAGGTCGTTGGTGTTACATCGACAATCTGACCACGGAAAATATCTGCCGTACGTTTGATTTCGTCACGCGATGAACCCAATGCTTTGACTTTAATCAGCATCAATTCACGCTCAATATGTGCACCTTCAGACAGGTCAACCACTTTCACCACTTCAACCAACTTGTTAAGCTGTTTGGTAATTTGCTCAATCTTGTGATCATCACCATAAGTGGTCAATGTCAAACGTGAAAGCGTTGGATCTTCAGTCGGAGCAACATTCAATGTTTCGATATTGTAGCCACGCTGTGAGAACAAACCCACTAAACGGGAAAGCGCGCCTGATTCGTTTTCTACGAGTACAGAGATAATATGTCTCATTTCGTGCGCTCCCCTTTAGCCAACCACATATCCTGCATCGACTGACCCGCAATCAACATCGGATAAACGTGCTCGGTACGATCTACCATAACGTTAATAAATACGCACTTGTCGTTAATCGCCATCGCTTCTGCAAGCTTCGACTCTAGCTCATCGGCATGATTAATCTGAATACCGACATGACCATAGGCTTCCATCAGTTTGGCAAAATCAGGCAATGAATCTACATAAGAACTTGAATGACGTCCTTCATAGTTCATATCTTGCCATTGTTTTACCATGCCTAAAGACTGGTTATTCAAGCACAGGATTTTTACATTCAGGCCATATTGCTTACAGGTCGAAAGCTCCTGGATACACATCTGAATCGATGCTTCACCGGTGATACATACTACTTGCTGTTCCGGGTATGCAAGCTTCGCAGCCATTGCATACGGCAAGCCCACACCCATAGTGCCTAGACCACCTGAGTTGATCCATTGACGTGGACGTTTGTATTTGTAATACATCGCACCAAACATCTGATGCTGACCGACGTCAGAAGTAATGATCGCTTCACCATTGGTCACTTTGTCCAATGCCTGAACCACTTGTTGTGGCTTCATTACGCCATCAACACCTGCTTCAAAACGACCGCCATGAACCTTGCGCCATTCATTGATCTGTTTCCACCATGCCGCAATCGCTTCAGGATTTGGCTTAGAAACATTAAGCTGTTTCAACTGGTTCAACATCTCATTCAATACAGGCTCTACAGCACCGACGATTGGAATGTGCGCCATAATGGTTTTTGAAATCGTCGCTGGATCGATATCAATATGAATGACTTTAGCATTCGGACAGAATTTCGCAGGATTGTTGGTCACGCGGTCATCGAAACGCGCACCCACACACAGAATTACATCTGCATTGTGCATGGTCATGTTGGCTTCGTAAGTACCGTGCATACCCAACATACCGATGAACTGCTCATCATCACCCGGGAATGCGCCAAGACCCATCAAGGTATTGGTCACTGGATAACCTAATAAATGCGCCAATTCTGTTAATTGTGCTGAAGCATTGCCTTGAACCACACCACCGCCTGAGTAAATCACAGGACGTTTAGCATGGATCAGTTCTTCAATCGCTTTACGAATTTGACCTGAGTGACCACGGAACGGTGGCTGATACGAACGCATCTTCACTTTTTCGGGATATTCGTAAGCAAATTTTTCTGTAGGATTGGTCGCATCCTTTGGAATATCAATCACTACAGGACCTGGACGACCTGAAGACGCGATATAGAAGGCTTTCTTGATAATCGCAGGAATTTCGCTGGCATGACGCACCTGGAAACTATGTTTCACGATAGGACGGGAAATACCGACCATATCGGTTTCCTGGAATGCATCTTCACCAATCAGATGACTCGCAACCTGACCTGACAAAATCACCATCGGGATTGAGTCCATATAGGCCGTTGCAATTGGGGTCACCGTGTTGGTTGCGCCCGGACCTGAAGTCACCAGCACAACACCGGTCTTGCCTGTCACGCGTGAGTAAGCATCGGCCATGTGACCAGCAGCCTGTTCGTGACGTACGAGATAATGATTGATTCTGTCTTGTTGAAATAGCGCATCATAAATATGAAGAACTGCGCCGCCTGGGTATCCAAAAACATGTTCAACGCCTTCGTCCGCTAATGCGCGAACAAGCATTTCACCACCAGATAGAAGTTCCAACGTGATTCACCCTAATATTATTCACTGCACAAATGGGAGGCATTTGCAGTGTTTCGTTTGTTAACTGTCTGCACTGTTATAGCACACAAATTTCATAGTTTTCAAAGCAATAGGAAAAAAATCTGATCTCTTCACTGTTCGAGCAATACGGGATCTAAAACATGTTGGGATAAACATATTTTGCTTAGCTTTGTTCAATTTCTCGGCTAGAAAAATCGCCCACTGCATGAAATGACACTTAGTCGAAGGGTGATCGATCTAAGGCATATAAAACTATTGCAGCATTCTTGTGTTTTCAGGCTTTAAAGTCAAGTTTAAAAAACAGACAATCCATACTTACTAGTGCCTAGATCTGCTGTTTTTAACAGCAATATCAGCTCATAGCCATGCATTGACTGTCTTGTCTATTCATCTAATCCAATAAAATTCATAGAGTTAATGGTTTAATTTTATAAATTTTTAATATGTCTTATATAAAAAAAATGAATGAATTTTTATTAAATGAAAGGAAATTGTTTATCAATAAATCTTGTATACGAAGATTTGTCTCTGATTTCTTATACGCTAGATTGAGCTTATTTAAGCAGTTAGCTTTGAATAAAGCAGATAAAAATCCATCATTTTTACTGAAAATATCACTACAATAATTGCAGTATTCCATGCCTAGCAAGCCGAGGCCCAAGAACAATGAAAATATCTTTTTTAACCGCCTTCAGTTTGAGTTGCGCAGTTGTTTTGAGCATCTGTAGCACCAGCGCTTCCGCGATCCAGTATCATAAATGGGTCGATGCGAAAGGTGTCACGCATTATACCAAGACGCCACCACCAAAATCTGCGAAAAAAGCCACCACAGTGGATACTTATGGCTGGAAAAATTCAGCACCGGCATCTCCAAGAACAGCTGAAACTGAAGTTCAAACCGAGAACACACCTCAAGAACAACAGCAACAAGCCCCTCAAGTTCCTGCGAATCAGGACCAGCAACAACGTGAAGCCAACGAAGCCTTGCAGCAATCTAAAAATCGTGCAGTTGCTTTATAAGACACCTCTATATAGAACAGCGTGTTTTTTCTTCGGTAAATGCTGGCGCAAAATTCACTTTTAGGTGCATTTTGCGCTATGCTGTGCAACAGACTTTTTTCACCGTAATTCACTGATACGTTTATGACTACTCACATTGATTCCGAATATCAAGCCAGTGCGATTGAGCCTCAAGTCCAACAGGATTGGGAATCTCGCAAAGCCTTTAAAGTTGCCGACAAAGTAGAAGGTCCACGTCGTTATATTCTCTCGATGTTCCCTTACCCAAGTGGCAAGCTGCATATGGGTCATGTGCGTAACTATACGATTGGTGACGTGATCAGCCGTTTCCATCGCTTAAAAGGTGAAACGGTCCTGCAACCGATGGGTTGGGATGCTTTTGGTCTGCCTGCTGAAAATGCAGCGATTGCGCATCAGGTTGCACCGGCAAAATGGACATTTGAAAATATCGCTTACATGCGTGACCAGTTGAAAAAACTCGGTCTTGCAGTGGATTGGGATCGTGAATTTGCGACCTGTACCCCTGAATACTATCGCTGGGAACAATGGTTATTTGTTCAGCTTTATAAAAAAGGTTTGATCTACCGTAAACTTTCTACAGTGAACTGGGATCCGGTCGATCAGACTGTTCTTGCCAACGAACAGGTTGAAAATGGTCGCGGCTGGCGTTCAGGTGCATTGGTAGAAAAACGTGATATTCCAATGTACTACTTCCGCATCACTGATTATGCGCAAGAGTTACTGGACGATTTAGACACGCTTAAAGACGGTTGGCCACAACAAGTATTGACCATGCAACGTAACTGGATTGGCCGCTCACAAGGGATGGAAATCACCTTCCCTTCAGCGAATCCAGAAGTTTATGCAGATGGTTTAACAGTCTTCACCACACGTGCCGATACCTTGATGGGCGTAACGTATGTTGCAGTTGCAGCAGAACACCCGATGGCGCTGAAAGCGGCTGAAACAAACCCAGAATTGGCTGCATTCATTGAAGAATGCCGTATGGGTTCTGTGGCAGAAGCGGATCTTGCGACTGCCGAGAAGAAAGGCATGGCAACCGGTCTTTCTGTGAAGCATCCTGTGACTGGCGAAGAAGTTCCGGTTTGGATCGCCAACTATGTATTGATGTCTTATGGTTCAGGTGCAGTGATGGCAGTTCCATCACACGATGAACGTGACTTCGAATTTGCCAATAAATATGGCTTGACCATCAAGCAAGTGATTGATGCTAAAGGCGCAGATGATGCTGACTTTGATGCGACTCAATGGCAAGAATGGTATGACTCGAAAGAAGGTAAACTGGTCAATTCAGCCGAATTTGACGGTCTAGATTTCCAAGGTGCATACGATGCATTCCTTGCTAAATTAGAACCAACAGGCCTAGCAAGTTCTAAAGTTCAATTCCGTCTACGTGACTGGGGGGTTTCCCGTCAGCGTTATTGGGGTTGTCCAATTCCAATGATTAACTGTCCATCATGTGGTCAAGTGCCAGTACCTGAAGAGCAGCTTCCTGTGGTTCTTCCGACTGACGTTGTTCCAGATGGTTCAGGTAACCCACTGAACAAAATGCCTGAGTTCTATGAAACGACTTGTCCAAGCTGTGGTGGCGACGCACGTCGTGAAACAGATACGCTTGATACATTCGTAGAATCGTCTTGGTACTATGCACGTTATGCATCTCCAGACTTTACGGGTGGCATGGTGAAACCTGAAGCAGGTCAAACCTGGCTTCCTGTGAACCAATACATCGGTGGTGTTGAACACGCGATTCTGCACTTACTTTATGCACGCTTCTTCCACAAATTGATGCGTGATGAAGGCGTGGTACAAGGCAATGAACCATTCACTAACTTGTTAACGCAAGGGATGGTGCTAGCAGATACCTTCTATCGTGAAGCAGACTCAGGTAAGAAAACCTGGTTTAATCCGGCAGATATCGAGCTTGAAAAAGACGAAAAAGGCCGTGTGCTTTCTGCCAAATATAAAGAAGATGGCCAGGAAGTTATCGTTGGTGGTCAGGAAAAAATGTCGAAATCGAAAAATAACGGTATCGACCCGCAATCGATTATTGACCAGTACGGCGCAGATACGGCACGTGTGTTCATGATGTTCGCGGCTCCACCTGATCAATCACTTGAATGGTCTGATGCCGGTGTTGAGGGTGCAAACCGCTTCCTGAAACGTGTATGGCGTTTAGCAACAGGCTTCCTTGAAAAAGGTAACGGTGCATCAAACATCGATAAAGCGGCACTGTCTACGGCTGCACAAGACTTGCGTCGTAAGACACACGAAACCATCCAAAAAGTCGGTGATGATATTGAACGTCGTCATGCATTTAACACTGCCATTGCTGCATTGATGGAACTTTTAAATGCTAACAACAAATTTGAAGCCCAAGATGACAATGACGTTGCTGTTGCACGTGAATCGATTACCACGCTGTTAACTTTACTTGCACCATTTGCACCGCATTTAAGCCAGACTTTATTGGCTGAATTTGGGATTGAATTGAATTCAACTTTGTTCCCTGCGGTAGATGAATCTGCGCTGACACGTAATACACAAACGATTGTGGTTCAAGTCAACGGTAAACTCCGTGGTAAGTTAGAAGTATCTGTAGATGCCTCTAAAGATGACATCTTGGCTCAAGCCAAAGCATTGCCTGAAGTCCAACAATTCTTGACCGGTCCAACCAAGAAAGAAATTGTAGTACCGAATAAATTAGTGAATTTGGTGGTTTAAGTCCTTACATTACCTCTCCTTTCAGGAGAGGGTTAGGGAGAGGTAAATATATAAACCCTCATCCTAACCTTCTCCCAAAGGGAGAAGGAACTTTATGAAGGATTTCACAATTCCCAAACAAAGCCCGTTGCCAGCCAACGGGCTTTGACTTTACAATCCAGTTCAGGATTTCAAATATTCCCCTTCGGGAAGCATAGAGGGCAACACATGCATTTGAGCAAACGTTTAGCAGCAATTGTTTTAACTTGTGGTCTGAGTGCAGGCTTAGTCGGCTGTGGTTTTCACCTGAAAGGAACCAATCCGAGCTCCGCACCTGTTGCTTACTCTGTCATGAGCCTGTCTTTACCGCCCAACACTGAAGAACTGCAAGAGAAACTGGCAGTTTACCTCGGTGCTGCAGGCGTACAGCTAAGTAATGCACCTAAAGCTTATGTGTTACGTGTCCTGGATTACACTCCTCGCCGTCTGGAACTGAACGGTAAACTGGTTGAAACCTTATTACGTTTAAACGTGACTTTCCGGATTGAAGATGCACAAGGCAATCCGATCACTGAACCACGCACTGTCGTGGCAACACGTACGTATCAATATGATATTGAAACGGTCAACACCGATGACCAGGAACAAAAATATCTGAATCAGGTCATTATTGATGATGTGGCGCAGCAGATCGCGCGTCAGATTTCATCGAACCGCTTACCCTTAGCCAAACAAAATACCTCAGCGCAACCTGCTCAATAAGACCTCTTTATGAAACTTGATTATCTGCAAGCCCTGAAACGTGTCGATGAAGCTCGCGGTGCTTGGGTCTTGCATGGTCAAGAGCCTTTGCTGGAACAGAATTTAATTGATGCCTTTCGGGCCAGCTGGCAAAAGCAGGACATTGAACGTCAACGCTATGACATTAGTTCGGTCGCCGACTGGAAAACCGTCTTTAATGCCTTGAACAGCTTGTCGCTGTTTTCAACCCAGTTGGCGATTGAAGTACATGGCAATATCAAACCGGATGCCAGCGCAATCAAGTTACTGAAAAACTATTTGCAGCATAATGAACAAAACCTGCTGTTGGTGGTGATGCCCAAACAGGATAGTAATAGCCTGAAATCCAGTTTCTTTCAGCTGATTGATGCCAATGGTGTGAATGTTTCGCTGGTGGCCAATTATCCAAAAGACCGGCAGCAGATTCTGGGTATTGAAGCTGAAAAACTCGGCATTCGTTTAGCCAATGATGCCTGGCAATGGCTGGAACAACATCATGAGCACAACCTGCTTGCAGCAAAGAACAGCCTGATGCGGGTTAGCGATACCTTTGCTGAAGTCGATATCATTCAGGTTGATCATTTATATGCATGTTTACAAGATCAGTCACGTTATAGCACCTATGATTTGAGCGATGCCCTGCTACAAGGTAATCTTTCCCAGTCGATCAAAATTTTTCAGTATCTAGTCGTTTCAGGTGAACCGATGAGCCTGATTTTATGGAGTCTCAGCAAGGAAATGCGTCTGTTGATGCAGCTGTTTGAACAACCGCAAAATGCCTTGCAAATCGGGATCTGGAAAACCAAAGTCGGGTTATATCAACAAGCCTTGCGCCGTCTCAGCCCACAGACTTTTCTGGCCTGGCCGGGGTTATTATTAAGAATTGATGCCTCAATTAAAGGACTCGGACATGAAAATCCGGAGCATTTGGTACTACAGGCGATTTCCAGTATCTGTGGCAAGCCCCTATTTCACTAAGTCTTTGTCAAAATTCGAAAAATAAAATAATAATCATTCCTATTAGTTTAAAAAAATACACGATTTATCCTAATTTCGCTTTTATAATCGTTCACAATTCTCTGATTTTGAACCGATATTGATCATGCCAAAAATAAAACCGACGAAATTGATTATGGCCGCCGTGATTGCCATTGCGCTCATAGCTGCGGGGTGGTACTTCCTCAAACCCAAAGAACAGCCTCCGCAATATATTACGGCTGAAGTCACCCAAGGCGATATCGAAAGCTCTGTACTGGCGACTGGTATTCTGGAAGCGACCAAGATGGTCAGCGTGGGGGCGCAGGTTTCGGGTCAGGTCAGAAAAATGTATGTAGAACTGGGCGATCAGGTCAAGCAAGGTCAGCTGATTGCGCGGATTGACTCCGTTCGTCAGGAAAATGATTTAAAAACCGCTGAAGCCAGCATTAAAAATCAGATGGCACAACTTGCAGTAAGACAGGCGAATTTGGCCAAAGTTGAAGCTGAATACAACCGTCAGAAAGCCATGTATGCACAGGATGCCACTTCTCGCTCAGAGCTGGAATCGGCATTTGCGAACTATAAAACGGCGCAAGCGGATATCACCGCTATCAATGCACAGATTGAACAGTCGCGTTTGACGCTGGCGACTGCCAAAGAAGATCTTGGCTATACCCAGATTGTAGCCCCGATGGATGGCACGATTGTGGCGATTGTGACTGAAGAAGGTCAAACCGTGAATGCCAACCAGAGTGCACCGACCATTGTTAAACTGGCCAAACTCGACACCATGACCATTAAAGCTGAAATTTCTGAAGCGGATGTCATGAAAGTTGAAGAAGGTCAGACGGTTTATTTCACTACGTTAGGCAATAACGAGAAAAAGATTTACGCCAAACTACGTCAGGTTGAGCCTGCACCCAATTCAATTAATACCGATAGCAATACCTCAAGCTCATCGTCAAGTTCTGCGGTGTATTACAACGCATTGTTCGATGTACCGAATGAAGATGGAAAATTACGTATTGATATGACTGCACAAGTTTATATCGTACTGGATGAAGCCAAAAATGTGCTGACCATTCCTGCTGCGGCCATTCAAGGTTCAAACCGTCCGCCACGTGCCAATCGTGGTGAAGCGCGTGGTGAGGGTTCTCGCGGTGAAGGCAGTCCGGCATCACGTCCTGAAGCTGAATCGGCTCAAGGCAATCGCCCTGCCGGTGAACGTCCAGCGCGTCTAAACCTGTCTGAAGCAGAACTTGCATTGATTGAGCAAGGTAAAGCACAGCGTGGCATGGTTCGTGTCTTGCAAGCCGATGGTACTGCGAAACCAACCCCTGTATTAATCGGCTTGAATAACCGTGCGACTGCGCAAGTGCTGAAAGGTTTAAAACGTGGTGATCAGGTGGTGATTGCCGATGGTTCTGACACCTCCAATGATGCAGCAAAACGCGGTGGCAATAGCCGTGGCCCAATGAGAATGTAAGCATGAATTCACAACAACAGCCTCTCCTCGAGGTGAAAAATCTGGTTCGTGAATTCCCTGCGGGTGAAAGCACGGTCCAGATTTTAAAAGGGGTGAATCTAGAGATTTATCCGGGTGAACTGGTGGCGATTGTCGGTCAGTCCGGTTCCGGTAAATCGACCCTGATGAACATTCTGGGTTGTCTGGACAAACCGACCACGGGTAGCTACAAGGTCAAAGGCCGTGAAACCCGGGAACTGGAAGCGGATGAACTGGCGCAATTACGCCGTGAATATTTCGGCTTTATTTTTCAGCGTTATCATCTGCTGGGCGATTTAAATGCAGCAGGCAATGTCGAAGTCCCTGCGATCTATGCCGGTGCGGATTCATCTGAACGGCATGCGCGAGCCGTCAAGATTCTGACTGATCTCGGTCTGGGTGAAAAAACCCAGAACCGTCCGAGCCAGCTCTCTGGTGGTCAGCAGCAACGGGTTTCGATTGCCCGTGCGCTAATGAATGGCGGTGACGTGATTCTGGCCGATGAACCGACAGGTGCATTGGACAAGAACAGCGGTATTGAAGTGATGCGTATTTTGCGTGAACTGAATGCCAAAGGTCATACCATCATTCTGGTCACGCATGATCATAATGTAGCGAAAAATGCGACCCGGATTATCGAGATTTCAGACGGTAATATCATTTCCGACCAGCCCAATGTTCCTGAAGTCGAAGAGCATCTGGAAAAACAGCCGCTGATCCGCAGTGAACAAAAGAAGATTTCTTCATGGCGTTCTGCAGTTGACCGTCTGGGTGAAGCCTTCCGGATGGCCTTGCTGGCCATGAATGCACATCGCATGCGGACTTTCCTCACCATGCTCGGAATCATTATCGGTATTGCTTCGGTGGTCTCGGTGGTGGCACTCGGTAATGGCTCACAAAAGCAGATTCTGGAAAATATCAGCAGTCTGGGGACCAATACCATTACCGTATTTCAGGGTCGAGGCTTTGGGGATAATTCCAGATCTTCACAGTCCAAAACCCTGATTCCGGCCGATGCCGATGCGCTAGCTGAACAACCGTATGTCGATGGCGTCAGCCCATCGGTGAATAGCAGTGTCACCGGCCGTTATAAAGAAATTGAAGCTTCAGCTACGGTCAACGGCGTCAGTGAAGATTTCTTCTACGTGCGTGGCATGACTTTCCAGTCCGGTCAGCCTTTTGACCGCAGTAGCGTCATGCAACAGGCGCAAGATGTCGTCATTGACACCAATACCAAAAACACCTTCTTTAAGGATGGCACCAATCCGGTGGGTCAGGTGATTTTACTCGGGAGCGTACCGAGCCGGATTATCGGGGTGATTGACGCGCAAAAAGGCATGATGGGCAATAATGACAGCCTGAATGTCTATCTGCCGTATTCCACCGTCATGAGCCGTATGCTGGGGCAATCCAATGTGCGTAGCATCATTGTGCGGATTAAGGATGAATACCCAAGTGCGGCGGCTGAAAATGCGATTCTGAATCTGCTGGTACAGCGACATGGCGCGCAGGATGTGTTTACCCAGAATGCCGACAGTATTCGTGAAACCATTCAGCAAACCACGGCGACCATGACTCTGCTGATTTCAGCAATTGCGGTAATTTCACTGGTGGTCGGCGGAATTGGGGTCATGAACATCATGCTGGTATCGGTAACCGAACGTACTCAGGAAATTGGTGTGCGTATGGCGGTGGGTGCCCGTCAAAGTGATATTTTGCAGCAATTCCTGATTGAAGCCGTTCTGGTCTGTATCTTGGGTGGTATTTTGGGTGTGCTGCTTTCCCTCGGGATTGGCCAATTAATTACCCATTTTGCCGGCGGTACTTTCCAGATGGCGTATTCAACCACTTCGATTGTAGCGGCCTTTGTCTGCTCAAGCCTGATCGGGATTGTGTTTGGCTTTATCCCGGCACGTAACGCTGCTCGTCTGAATCCAGTCGATGCGCTCTCTCGCGAATAAGGAATCTGATATGCAAATGAATTTAACCAAGCTTGCCAGTGCCCTGTTGCTGGGAAGCTCGCTGGTCGGTTGTGCCGCAGTGGTGAAAACCCCCTATGAACAGCCTGCGATCAATATGCCGGGCAGCTTTCAAAACAATAAGGTGCTTAGTCAGCAGATTCATGCCGATATTTTGGCAGATCAATGGTGGACTTTATTTAAAGATCCGCAATTAAATAATTTGGTGAAGGAAGTATTGGCGCAGAATACCGATCTGGCAGTGGCCGGCATCAGTTTACAACAGGCCCGTATTCAAGCCAGACAAGCTCAAAGTCAGCAAGGCGTTCGCGTCGGTGATGCAAGAATTTCAACGGGCCATCGTTTTAGCCTAGATGGTGGCGGCGATTCTTCGACGGGTCTTTCACTGGGTTATCCGGACTTAAGCTATGAGCTGGACCTGTTTGGTAAACTGGCCAATCAGACTGAAGCGGCACGCTGGGAAGCACTGGCCTCTGAAGAAGACTTGCAGGCAACCGCACAAAGCCTGATTGGCACCACGGCACAATTGTACTGGCAACTGGCTTATCTGAATGAACGTTATAGTGTGGTACAGCAAAATCTGGCGACCGCGCAAAAAACCTATGATCTGGTGCGGGTGCAATATCGTGCCGGCGCAGTATCCGGTCTGGATTTAACCCAGGCGGAACAGGCAATTCAAAGTCAACAGGCGACTTTAAGCCAGATTGAACAGCAACGTGTGGAAACACGTACCGGACTCGCGGTATTGCTGCACATGCCGGTTCAACAGCTCGTGATTCAAGAGCCAAGCCGTTTACCGAATATTCAATTGCCGAGTATTCAGGCTGACTTACCGGCGAGTTTGTTGTCACGTCGCCCTGACCTTCGAGCGACTGAACTGCGCTTGCGTAAGGCACTAGCCAATAAAGATGCCAACAAAGCCAGCTACTATCCATCCATTAGTTTGACCGGTAATCTGACCACCGGTATTGGCAGCAGTACTTCCCTCTCGAATGCCCTGAAAAATCCGGTTGCAACTTTAGGTGCTGGTCTGACTTTGCCTTTCCTGCAATGGAATGACATGAAACGTGATCTGCAAGTCAATGAGCTGGAATATGAAAAAGCCATTATCCAGTATCGCCAGACCATGTATGAAGCCTTTGCCGATGTGGAAAATGCCTTATCGAATCGGACTGAGCTCACTAAGCAGGTGGCTTTGCAGCAACGCAATGTTGAGCTGGCAGAAAGAACTGAACGCTTGACTGAAGTGCGTTATCGTAATGGTGCAGTCGCTTTAAAGAACCTGCTGGATGCACAGGAAACTACGCACAATGCGCGGCTGTCTTTGGTGCAAACCCGACAGAATCAATATAATGCCTATGTCACCTTGATGCAGGCATTGGGTGGTAGCCCGATTAAACAATTGCCTTAACAAAGCTTGATTCATAAAAAAACCGCTGTTAGACAGCGGTTTTTTTAGCTCGTATGATTTGAGCCAGTTTATTTCATTTGCAAATACGCATTCACATTTTTCAATAATTCAATTGATCGTTCATGTCCGAGCAAACTGCCCTTTTCCAGCCAGTCCCGTGCAATCCCAATATCACGCTCCACGCCAATGCCTTTGGTATATAAACGCCCAAGATGACTATAGGCATCTGCATTCACCTGCGCTGCCGCCTGCTGATAATACTGTACGGCTTGCTCAATATTACTCTCAACACCTTGACCTTGCTCATAGGCTTCACCCAGAGCATTTAGCGCCACACCATTCTGCTGAGCGGCTGCTTTTTGCAGATAGCTCAAGCCTAAGGCAATACCCTGCGCAATCTGTTGCCCTTCAAGATACTTCAAGCCCAATTCTGCTTGTGCCTGGGCATGACCCAATTGCGCAGCTTGATGCAGATAGCGATTTGCCAACTCTAAATTGTTCACAAAGACAGGATAAATGCCTGACAGAGCCTGATACAGGAACCAGGCTGCTTCCTTGGAGCCTTTCGCAACCGCCTGATTCAGATACTGGACGGCTTTGTCGCGTGTCGGCAATGGATATTCCGCCAGACTATAAAAACGCCCGACGATATAAATTAAATCCGCTTCAGACTGAGCCACAATCTGCCAATAGTGTTGTGCCGCGCTCTGAATCATTTGTGTGGCTTTGGCAATGTCTTTTACTGTACCGACACCATTTAAATAACACAGCGCTAGCCCCATCTGTGCAGACACATCATCAGGACTAAGCTGATAGGCAGCCTGATATAACTCAAATGCTTTTTGCGGTTCGTTGGCCACCAGGTGCTGCTCAAAGTACAGCGCAGCAATCATGCATAATGCAGGCGCATGCTGACTGTTGGCCGCTTCCGACCAGTAACGAAATGCCATGGTTTCATTTTTATCAACATACCAGCCATGAAAATAAGCCAGCCCGATTAAAGTCTTGGCTTGTGCATCGGCATGCTCTTTGGACTGCTGCAATAAATGCTGGAACACGCGTTGACGCTGGTCGGTATCGATACGGCCTTGCAACACACCGGCATAATAGTCATACAGACCTTTCTGGTCACCGAGACTGATACAACGTTTAATAAATTGCAGCGATTGCGTCAGGTCTTGGGGCAGAATCTGACCATGCGCATAATCATCGGCGATCTGCTGATTGGCAGCCAAATGATCTTGCTGTGCCGCCAGAAACAGATAATGAATTCCCTGAACCAAATCTTGCGTTGCTGAATCTGCCAGATAATACTGCGCCAGCTGATATTGTGAATTGGCATGTCCCTGCCCGGCATTTTGAATTAATAATGCTAGACGCTGTTTTTCTGCAGCAATCTCGTTTTGAGAATGGTCTTCGGTAGAAGAAAGTTCAGTGATACGATATTGGGCATCCAAATTGCCACGTGCTACCGCATGTCGGTACCAGTACAGCGCTTTTTCCGGATCAGCCATTTGATAGCGCTCTTCCTCATAAATCTGCCCCAAATGATAAGCTGCTTCATCACTACCCAAACGAAAGGCTTTGTCTAAATAGCTAATCGCATTTTCAGTATTTTGCTCATGTCCCAGACCTTGCAGATGCATTAGGCCCATACCTACATAGGCTTGTGGAATTTCCTGTTGCTGAGCCAGTCCCTGATAAATCTGATAGGCACGTTCATAATTCGGATGTTCCGGATCTGAACTCAAACGTGCTGCATGTTTCAGTTGAGCATCAATCTGCTCAATCCATAAATCATGTTGTACAGCCTTCGCCTGATCACGTTTCACCGGATCCGGACGTTTCCACATCCAGATCGCCAACGCCCCTATCCCCAAAATCAGTACCAGCAAGAACCACATAGCTGCTCCAAAACATTATTTTTGTTCTGCGAATGAATCCTTTCATTCTAAACGCCAGTTTAAAAAAAGCACATAGATTGTGCTTTTTATTTTTTAAATCAGGCTTTTGCTCTTTTACTATCGAGCTTTTTCAAACCTTCTGCCACGGCAACCATGGCAAAGCTTGAAGTTACCACCACGGCAGAACCATAACCACCGCAGCGCAAGCCGGCACTGGCACACACATCGGCACTGGAGAATGGATTATCGATGGAATAGACACAAGTAATGCCGAATTTTTCTTTAGGCTTTTTGCAGATGCCTTTAGCACGTAACTGGGCACGCAATTTGGCCAGCATCGGGTCCTGTTCGGTTTTAGATAAATCGGCGACCCGAATTTTCAGCGGATCCAGTTTACCCCCTGCCCCGCCCGATACGATTAACGGAATCTTGTTAAAACGACAATGTAACATCAAGGCGAATTTAGCTTTCACATCATCGATGCAATCTAAAATCAGATCCGGTGTCGGAGCTAAAATTTCTTTGATATTCTCAGGCGTCAGGTAATCATCAATCAGATTGATTTTAATGCGTGGATTAATTGCACGGCAACGCTCGGCCATGACTTCAATTTTTTCATGACCCAAGGTGGTACTCATGGCAGGTAACTGACGGTTAATATTAGACGCGGCCACCACATCCATATCAACCAAGGTCAGCTCGCCCACACCACTACGTGCCAGAGCTTCTACTGCCCATGAACCGACACCACCGATGCCAATCACCATCACATGACTTTTTTCATAATGATTAAAGCTGTCTTCTCCATAAATTTTGGCAACACCGGCAAAGCGGCGCTCATATTCATCGTCTTGAAGCAGATCAGTCATAAGTCATCAATAGCAGTTAAATCACGGTTTATTTTAACAAAGTCAGCATTGTTTTACTGCTCCTAAAATTTCGATACAAAATCCCTCAGGAAAATCAGAAAGATAAATTCAGGAACACCTTATAATTGAATAAAATTTATACATATAATTTTAAATATAGGAGTCAAACTCTGTGCTCATCAATGCTCTTTTGACTCTCAACTTTATACTGATTGCGTTACATTTATATTTTTACAGCAGCCAAAAGCAGAAAAACTATGGGCTGAGTATTTTTATTCGTTTGCTGACTTTAGGCTTGTTTAGCTTTGTGATCTTGGATCGTTATGAAACCCAGAGCCATTTGATTTTGGTGCTTGTATCGTGGGCCATATTTGAAATCATAGAGGGCCTTTTTAAAAAGAAAAAAGCCTCAGCACCATAAAAAAAGAGGCTTACGCCTCTTTTTCATCTATCGGAATTAGTCTTTATTCATGATGAAAAAATATTCACGATAGTATTTCAGCTCAGCAATCGAATCACGAATGTCATCCATCGCCAGATGCGAGGCATTTTTCTTGAGACCGCTCATGATTTCCGGGCGCCAGCGTTTGGCTAGTTCTTTCACTGAAGAGACATCCAGATTACGGTAATGGAAATACTGTTCCAGTTCAGGCATCAGGCGGTGCAAGAAACGGCGATCCTGACAGATCGAGTTACCACACATCGGTGAAGATTTTGGATTGACCCATTTTTTCAGGAATTCAAGGGTTTGCTGCTCGGCATCCTGAGCGGTCAGTTTACTGCGACGCACACGCTCAATCAGACCGGACTGACCATGCTGGCGAGTGTTCCACTCATCCATGGCATTTAACAGACGTGCAGGCTGATGTACCGCAAGCACAGGACCTTCAGCCAAAATATTCAAATTGTCATCGGTTACAATTGTTGCAATTTCAATAATTTGATCATTGTCTGTGTCTAGACCTGTCATTTCAAGGTCAATCCAAATCAGGCGGGTATCAGCGGTGCTGCTCATAAATGTGCAATCTTATTGGGTTTAAAAACAACTATAGTAGCAAATTAATTACATCTTGGGTGTCATTCGGGGGCTGCTTCATGCTATTTTTGCCATCTGATTTACCCGGTTTTTTTAGGATATGAATGGCCTTAATACGTAAGCGTCGTCTGACAGAGCAACAACAGCGCCGCATTCAGAAACAACAGAAAACACGTCAAGAAGATCTCGATACCTCCAGTGATCTTGAAGGTTTAGTGGTGCAACATTATGGCCGCCAACTTGAAGTGCAAGCTTTGTCTCGCCCTGACATTCACCCTGAAAAACCTGTGGTCGCCGATGGTGAGCCTGAACCTTTCTGGAAAGAGATTGAACTGGACAGCGTCTGGCGCTGTCATACTCGAACCAATCTGGATTTATTGGTCACGGGTGACCGGGTCAAATGGCAAGCCGATCCGAATACCGGTTTAGGAATTATCACCGCGATTCATCCCCGAAAATCCTTATTGACACGCCCCGACCGCTATCACAAGGTTAAACCGGTAGCGGCCAACATTTCACTGATTGTGATCGTGTTTGCACCATTGCCTGAGCCAGCGCCGGGCCTGATCGACCGTTATCTGGTGGCCTGTGCCGATGCCGATATTCCTGCATTGCTGGTGATGAATAAAGCCGATTTGTTAAAAGAAAACGATCCGATTCTGACTCTGCTGCAAGAATATCAAGATCTCGGTTATGAAGTGATGCAGACCCAATCCGATGGCGACCTGACTGCACTGTCTAATCGTCTGGAAAATGAAACGGTGGCTTTCGTCGGTCAATCTGGTGTGGGTAAAAGCACGCTGATTAATGCGATCGTGCCGGATGCCGCACAGAAAACCAATATTATTTCGGAAAACTCGGCACTTGGTCAGCACACTACGACATCAACGCGCTTGATCGGTTTTGGTGAAGGTGCCGCCCTGATTGACTCTCCGGGAATTCGTGAATTTGGCCTGTGGCATCTGACTTTAGATAAGGTACAAAGCGGCTTTCCTGAAATTGAAAACCTGCTCGGCCATTGTCAGTTCCGTAACTGTACCCATAAGCATGAAAAACAATGTGCTTTGCGTCAGGCTGCTGCCGCAGGTGAAATTTTACCGCGCCGACTGGACAGCTATTTACGTTTAATCGACGAAATCACTGAAGCACAGCAAAAAAATTAATTTTCTTAACCCTTGGCCCTTGAAGCGGTGATTTTGATCACCATATTTATGAGCTATACTCTTGGCAATTTTAAAATTGTAATTAGGTGAATTGTGGAACGTTGGTTCGAGTTTATGGGGAATCACCCCTTCTTATTTGGAACACTCGCGGTATTAGTGGTTTTGTTCTTCATTATCGAAGGTCAACGTAACGGTCGCAAAATTTCTCCGCAATCGCTGGGAATTTTAGTCAAAGCAAAAAATGCCATGCTGATTGATTTACGTGATGCCAAAGACTTCCGTGAAGGTCATATCAGCGGCAGCCGTAATATTCCATATAGCCAGATTACAAAACATGTTGAAGAGCTGAAAGCATCTGATCGCCCTTTGGTGTTCATTTGTAACCTTGGACAGGTGGCTGGTACTGCATTACAGCAGGTTGGTCATGCCGATGCCTACCGTCTTGATGGCGGCGTCAGCAACTGGAAAGCTCAAGGTTTACCTTTGGTGAAAAGCAAATAATCCACGAACAGGAGATTGATCATGGCTGAAGTTACTATTTACTCGACGACAGTGTGTCCTTATTGCGTGCGTGCAAAACAGCTACTGGAACGTAAGGGTGTGGCATATAAAGAGATTAACTTGTCTCAAGAAGCGCCTGAAGTACGTCTTGAATTGATGCAGCGTACCAATCACCGTACCGTGCCACAAATTTTTATTAATGATCAGTTCATCGGTGGTTTTGACCAACTTTATGCTTTAGAGCGTGAAGGCAAACTTGATGAATTGCTGGCTTAACCTTACTAAAATTATCACTTCATATTAAGGATCAAAAAATGAGTGAAGAACAACAAGCTCAACCACAATTGGCATTAGAGCGTATTTACACCAAAGATATTTCTTTTGAAGTTCCTGGGGCGCAAGTTTTTACCAAGCAATGGCAACCTGAGTTAAACATCAATCTTTCTTCTTCTGCAGAAAAAATTGATGAAACTCATTTTGAAGTAGCTTTGAAAGTCGTGGTTCAAGCAACCAACGAAGGTGATACCGCGTTTATCGTTGATGTCACTCAAGCTGGTATTTTCCTGGTGGATGGCGTTGAAGAAGAGCGTCTTCCATACATCCTAGGCGCATACTGCCCGAACATCCTGTTCCCGTTCCTACGTGAAGCAGTGAATGATATGGTGACTAAAGGTAGCTTCCCACAATTGCTATTGACTCCAATCAACTTCGATGCTGAATTTGAAGCCAATATGCAACGTGCGCAAGCCGCTGCTGTGGATGGTCAAGCTTAATTGCTGTCCTTCAAATCTAAAAAAAGACCGCTTATGCGGTCTTTTTTTAGATTTGAGTGGCCTCCCCCTTTATCAAAGGGGGAATGAGGGGGGATTTTAATCATTTCCTCACTCAGAGGAAGAAGTCATTTCCCTCTCTCTAACTCTCTCCCTGAGGGAGAGAGGACTTATAGGATTTATTCCGCGTCTGCCATCAAATCAGCGCTCATACCAACAGTGTTAAAACCGGCATCAACATACAGGATTTCACCAGTGATTCCGTTGGCCCATGGCGAGCACAGGAATAAGGCAGCATTACCGACATCTTCAATCGTCACATTACGTTTCAGTGGTGCAACTTTCTCATTCAGGTCCAGCATTTTACGGAATGATTTAATACCTGAAGCTGCCAAAGTACGGATGGGACCCGCAGAGATCGCGTTCACACGAATACCTTCCTGCCCCAGGCTAGACGCCAAATAACGTACGCCAGCTTCTAAAGAGGCTTTGGCCATACCCATCACGTTATAGTTTGGCATTACACGCTCAGAACCTTGATAGGTCAATGTCAGCAAACAGCCTTGACGAACTTGCAACAAAGGTTTTGCCGCACGTGCCATTGCGATAAAGCTATAGGCACTGATGTCATGCGCAATATTAAAACCTTCACGATCCGTGATTTCGGTGAAGTCACCATCCAGCGTATGTGCTGGTGCAAAACCAATGGAGTGCACCACGCCGTCCAGACCATCCCAGTGTTTCGCCAGTTCAGCGAATGCATGGTCAATTTCAGCATCTACTGCCACATCACAAGGAAAAACCAGTTTCGAACCAAACTGTTCAGCAAAGTCATCTACCCGCTTTTTCAGCTTTTCATTTGGATAAGTAAAAGCCAATTCAGCACCTTCACGATGCAATGCCTGAGCAATACCAAAAGCAATCGATAATTTACTCGCAATGCCCGCGATCAAGAAGCGCTTACCCGCCAAAAGTCCTTGTGCCATGTGAATCTCACCTAAAAAAATGTATATGGCATGATGCCAAGTCTGAAGCATTTTAGAAATTGCATAATGCACCTTTTTTTCTATTTATGATGAACCGGGAATTTAAGACCGAGTTAAGAGCGTTAAATTAAATGGCCAGATGCAGGGCCTGATGAGTATTTTGCCAGAGCTGTTCAGCCAGTTCCTCTTTGTGCATATGTAGACTCTTTGCCAGTCCTTGCAGCACATAAGGTAAATTTGCAGGTGTATTTCGGGTACGTTGCTCGGTCGAGCTTTGACAACAGAGTGGCGTCATATCCGGACAGTCAGTTTCCAATACCAGATGTTCTGGTCCGACATACTGCACCACTTGATGAAGTTTTTTGGCATTTAGATTGGTGATTTGCCCGGTGATGCCCAGTTTGAATCCTAATTTGATAAAGGCCTTGGCTTCCTCAATCCCACCACCAAAGGCATGCGCAATGCCGCCCTGTTTAAACTGCTGCTGTTTTAAAATCTGCAAAACCTCCGCATGCGATTTGCGGATATGCAGCAAAACCGGCTTATCAAATTGCTGTGCCAGTTCAAGCTGTGCAGCAAAAAAATCTTTTTGCTTCTGAAAAATTTCCGCCTGTTTGTGCTGTTTTAAAAAGGTATCCAGACCGATTTCGCCAATGGCAATGCATGGTTCAGTTTTGAGCAGCCGTTCCAAATCGTATAGATGTTCAGCCTGATGCTGTTCAATATAAAACGGATGCAAGCCGGGTGCCAAATGGCTTTGCGGGGCATTTTCCAGATCATTGATGAAGTGATGGGTCCTTAACAAATCTTGAAAACGGTTTTGCAAAAAACCAATTAAAACCAGATGATCGACACCTACCGCTTTGGCCGTATAGGCCAACTGTTCCCGATCAGGATCAAAATCGGGAACATCAAAATGGGTATGCGTATCAAACAGTTTTAAGGTCATTTGGCTTTTGCAGCAGATGCTGGCTGTGCCTCGGAGGCAGCTTTTTCAGTTTGAGGCAGATATTCGGGTTTCAGCACACCTTGTAACTGCTCATAAGGAATCATCAGACGTGGCAAGCCAACAACATATGGCCCAATTTCATATTCGGCATACTGCAATATCAAGCCGTCTTTGCCCAGATAGAAGTTATCGGTAAGCTTGAACTTCCAGGCCTGTTCATATTCGGCGACATCTTTGGCCAGCTTGGACTCTACCACCCAGGTTTTAAACGCATCATAAGCACGCGCTTCCAGTTGGGCTTTCTGTTTGGCCGCAATAATGTCATCCAGCTTAACCAATTTTTTCTGCTCCAGATCAAAATTATAATAAGTCTGTGCAGATGCGCCGTGTGCGCCTCCCAGATAATAACTGCTGTTCAGAACCACGGTCGCCAAAGGATCTCCTGAATTCAAAATCTTGGGCTTAATCATCAGGCTAATACTATGACTGGCACTCAGGGCCTTGAGCTCTTTATCCAGATTCAAGAAAGTCTGCATATAAGGTTGAGTTTGCTGCTCAAGCTGCTGTTTTGGTGTCACCACTGTTGCTAAAGCAGCTTTGGGTTCAGAGGCGGCAACGTCTGCTTCGCTGGCAGCGCTCACTTTTGCCGGTTCAATCGCATCAAGAGACAGGATATTTTTCAACTGTTGCAGAATCTGCTGGTCGATCCATTCATCAATAAAGCTCTGATTACTGTTCAGACGTTCGATCGAAATTTCCGGACAGCTTTTGTCTTCACATTCTGGAATCGCCAGCTTGAGCTTTTCGGTATCGCCGCTGAGTTTAAGTGCTTCAGCTTCGGCTTGTAGCACCTCGGAAGCACTTGATTCTTCCGGCTCATTACTCTTCGGCTGACAGGCACTCAGCAAGATCGCTGATGCCAGGATGGATAGACAAAAGATATTCTTGTATTTTGGCATTCATTCACCTTTTTGGAACCTGTACGCTTGCAGGATCATGAGCTTTAAAACATATGCTGATAGATATCAGCTTTCAAGACCTGTTGTGTTTGTTGTTTTGTTAAATAAATATCCAGTTGTTTGGCATCTTTGCTAATTTCATGGCTGCGAAAATGCAGCCCAATGCCTTCCTGATCAAAGAACCAGTCAGCCTGTCCCCAATACAGTTTTTTCGGCGCTTTCTGCTGAACTTGCTGATCGTTTTCTTTGAGCCATGTATCATAGGCTTGCTGAATAATCTGATCCATTACTAACTGTTGCTTAGGATCGACAATATCCAGTGGGGTTAGCATTTTCTGCTGGCGACGATCAGCCACAAAAAAATAATAGCGCTCATGCACGCTGACATTTTCCTGTTTGGTATCGACCCCAATCTGCATCAATACATATTGATTGCGTTGGTAAGGAATACGGGTATATAGCGATAACTCATAAGCCTTGTTCAGATTGAGCTGCGCCTGCCACGCATCCGATTTTTTTACATAGGCATTGATCGCCTGCTGTAAATTCATGTCTTGTTTCAAGCCGATTTGATCCTGAATCACTTTGGCCTGCTGCTTTTCAATCCATTGGTTCATCCATGGATCAACCGTATGCAAGGTCTGAATATCCAGATTGATACAGTTTTTATTTTCACAAAATGGCAAGGCAATCTCGGCCGGCTGCTCTTGAATATTCAGATAAGGCAAAACATCTGCGGTCTGCTGAGCTGCGGTGATTTGCTCATTTTCCGGAGTATTAACAGGCTCTTTTTCGCTTTGATCACAGCCACTCAGGACAAGACTTAAACCAATCACAGAACCGAGGACGACTTCCTTGCTGAGCTTCATTCTCTTTGCTATATCTATCGAGTTATTAATTGCTTAAATGTAGCATAAAATAAAACAGCTTCCGGAGAAGCTGTTTGATATTTTTAAACTTTAGCTGCGGAACGTTAAAGTTTAGTGTTCACGCGTATTGTGGAACACGATGTCCGGATAACGTTCTTGCATCAGCTGCAAATTCACGCGGCTTGGTGCGAGATATGTCAAATGACCACCACCATCGACAGACAACTGGTCATGAGCTTTTTTCTTGAATTCGTTGAATTTCTTCTCATCATCGCAAGACACCCAACGTACTGTGTTGATGCTGACCGGTTCGTAAACACAATCAACTTTGTATTCTTCTTTCAGACGGTAAGCCACCACTTCAAACTGTAGCACACCCACCGCACCCACGATCAGGTCGTTGTTATTCTGTGGCATGAATACCTGGGTTGCCCCTTCTTCAGAAAGCTCTTTCAGACCTTTTTGCAGCTGCTTGGATTTTAATGGATCCTTCAAGCGGACACGGCGGAACATTTCAGGCGCAAAGTGCGGAATACCGGTAAACTGAAGTTTCTCACCCGAGGTAAATGTATCACCGATCTGAATGGTGCCATGGTTATGCAGACCAATAATATCACCCGGCCAAGCTTCTTCCAGATGCTGACGATCGCCAGCCAGGAAAGTTAAGGCATCGCTGATGCGCACATCTTTGTCCAGACGCACATGCTTCATCTTCAAGCCTTTTTCATACTTGCCTGAACAGATCCGCATGAAAGCAATACGGTCACGGTGCTTCGGATCCATATTGGCCTGAATCTTGAAGACGAAACCGGTAAAGCCTTCTTCATCCGCTTCCACAACACGATCTTGGGTCGGATGGGCTTTAGGAGATGGCGCATATTGACTGAAAGCATCCAGAACATGGTCGACACCAAAATTACCCAAGGCTGTACCGAACAACACAGGCGTTTGACGACCGGCCAGAAATTCTTCGCGGTCTAAAGGCTCATTGGCCATTTGTACCAGTTCAAGCGATTCTTCAAATGCCGCCCAAGCCAGTTCACCCACTTTCTCACGAAGATCAGGATAGTCATAACCATCACGCACTTCGATCTCAGTAATCACTGAACCGAAACCGGCTTTATACACGTAGAATTTTTCTTCGATTAAATTAAATACACCGGCAAAATCACGGCCTGTACCGAGTGGCCAGGTGATCGGGACACATTTAATTTTTAGAACGTTTTCGATTTCATCCAGAAGCTCAAGCGGTTCACGGATTTCACGGTCCATTTTGTTGACGAATGAGATGATCGGGGTATCGCGCATACGACACACTTCCATCAATTTAATGGTTCGGTCTTCGACACCTTTTGCACCATCAATCACCATCAGCGCCGAGTCTACTGCGGTTAGGGTACGGTAGGTATCTTCCGAGAAGTCTTCATGTCCTGGGGTGTCCAGAAGATTGATCATCTTGTCTTTAAAAGGAAATTGCATCACCGAGGTGGTAATCGAGATACCACGCTCTTTTTCCATTTCCATCCAGTCCGATGTTGCGGCCCGGTCAGATTTACGGCTTTTTACCATCCCGGCCACCTGAATAGCCTGACCCCATAACAGCAATTTTTCTGTCATGGTGGTTTTACCGGCATCGGGGTGGGAAATAATAGCGAACGTACGTCGCTGGGCGACTTGTGCCGCCAGTTCTTGCTTAAAGCTCATGAAATACACCTACTGCTCAATGCACAGCATTCGAGATCAAATTCGATCAATATGAAAAAAATTGGCGATATTGTAGCAGAGTTTCAGGGTGGAGTTCCGTTAGCCATGTTGTCTATCCTGACGCTCAATGAATTAGAGCGCTATTAACGGAATTGTAAGTTTTCTAGTCGTTGTTCATCTACCGGCAAGCCCAGCAAAAAGCCTTGTAACTGTTCACAACCGAGCCGGGTTAAAATTTCTGCTTGCGCTTCTGTTTCAACACCTTCGGCGGTCACCACCAAGCCCAGTTTTATGGCCAGCTGAATAATGCTTTCCAGAATCATTTCCTCTTTGGAGCCGACTGCCAGATTTTTGATAAATTCCCGGTCAATTTTTAACTCATCTACGGCGAAATTCTTTAAATAGAGAAAACTGGAATGCCCTGTACCAAAATCATCAATGGCTAGACGGATGCCCATTTGTCTTAAGCGCTTAAAGCTGCGCATACTCACATCAATATGATGCATGGCAGTCGATTCAGTAATCTCGATCATTAAATGCTGAGGACTGATTTTATATTGTGCAAATAACTTTTCTAAAGTACTAAACAAATGCTTATGCTCAAATTGTACTGCAGACAAATTGACCGCGATAGGGAAAAATTCAGTATGTGTCTGTTGCCATTTTTGAATCTGCTGACAGGCCAGCTCCAATGCACAATAGCCCATTTGAATAATCAGTCCGGTTTTTTCAGCCGCATTGATAAACAGATTCGGGCCGAGCAAACCAAACTGGGGATGGTTCCAGCGAATTAATGCCTCTACCCCACACAAGCTACGGTCTTTGGTCCGAAACTTGGGCTGATAAAACAGCACAAACTGCTGCTCTTCCACGGCTTTATATAGGTCATTAATCAGGGTACTCTGGCTCTTGCTTTCATCCTGGTCGGTAGAATAATTAAAGACTGAATAGGTATTGCGCCCCTGATACTTGGAACTCAGCATGGCGGCATCAGCATTGACCAGCAGATCCTGTAAATTCTTGCCGTGTTCCGGATACATGGCAATGCCAATACTGCCCGAGATATGAATACTCTTGCCTTCAATCAGGAAACTTTCCTGAATCAGTTCAAGAATCTGTTCTGACATTTTTGCAGCTTTGGCGACAGATGTGTTTTCCAGTACCAGCAGAAATTCATCCCCACCAATTCTGAGCAGCTTGGAATGATGGCCTAATAACAGATGAATCCGCGTGGTCAATTGAATCAGCAACTGATCGCCGACCAGATGGCCAAATACATCATTGACTGCCTTAAAACGATCCAGATCGATATATAAAAAAGCAATTTCATGCTGCTGTTCGGACTGACCTGAAAACAGCAGATTTGCATATTCAGCCAGATACAAACGGTTAGGTAATTTGGTCAGATTGTCCTGAATGGTTTGATTTTCAATTTGTTGATTGGCCCATGCAAGCTGACGGTTGCGTAATCCCACACGCAGTTCGGATACGACGATACACATCAGCGTCACCAGCAGCAATCCACTCATAAGTACCACGGCCAGAAATAGCTGATCATGTGCCTGAACTAATTCCGGTGACTGTTGCACATGGGCAGCAGTAAAATTGAATGACATCATGCTAATACAGTGCATGCCAAAGATGCCGAGTGCGATCACACCTGCTACGAGAACTGCCCGGAAAAATGACCAGGTACTTCTGGTACTTAACCAGAGGGTAAACATAGCGGCAATACATATCACCAGAACAGATAGAAGCAGCGCCCCCCAATCCAGCTCGTATTTATTCAGCACAAAACCTGCTGTCAGCCCGATAAAATGGATCAACCAGATGAGTAGGCCCAATAGTATGGCGGTTAGCATTAAACTGAAGATTTTAAAGTTTGGCTGTGAAGCGCCTGAAGCAATTTTTTTAATCCGTGCGATGAGAGAGCAAGCGACCAATGCAGAAAGAACGGAGCTGATGACCAGACCAATATCATGCTGAATGTCAATCATATAAAATGTTCCCCAGCGGTGATCATTTTTATTATGCTCTGCACTGATATTTCCATTTTCACCCGGTCAAATTTGAGCTCAGTAAAATCTCAAGACTGACCATCTATGCAAGCCAATTGGTCTGCAACAACATCAGTCTTAACTAAAATTTAGAATTTATATTTCTTTCTTTTGAAGTTGAGAATTGCCTCAAAAATAAGACTCAACAGAAAAATAAAATACAACTTATATATTAGAAGTGTTTCAAATTTAAGCAAATATTTAGCTTCATTTTTTTAGCTCATTTATTCGATCACCATCACAATTTTTTTCTTTTTATTTAGACAGATGGCACTTCATAGCAAAATTTTATTTGTTCTTTCGTGCAGATTTGCAAAATAAAAAAATAGCCTGTCGAAACAGGCTATTTTTATCAACGACCAATGAGGCTAAAACTTAGGGTTTTGCTTGTAATTTGGCATAGTCCAGTAACACATTTGCCGCTTCAATCACAAACGCTTCTTCTTCAGGCAGAGCCGGACGTTCTTTGGCCTTCATCTTGGCACGTGTTTCAATCAAGGCATCCAGTGAAGCCTGATAACTTTCCCAGTTTGGATAAGGTTTCAGACCTGTTGCAGCACGGCGCGTGTTTTCTGCATCCAGCGTTTTTTGCTCCATGGCAATCAACTCAGCTTTACGCTGTTGCAAGTCCAGTACCTGACGTTTCTCTTCTTCGGCTTTCTTCATCACGGCTTTACGCTGTTCTAAATACTTGAACTGAGAATCCAGTGTGACCCGTTGCTGAGAAAGTTTAGCCAATTCAGGAACGTATTTCTGTACAGCCCCTTCACGTTTAAATGGTGCCGTTGGAATAGTATCCCACTGCAAGGCATTTTTAGCCTTACGCTCACCAAACTCTTCGTTATAAATATCGACCAGTTTAATGTCCGGAACAACCCCTTTATTCTGGGTACTACCACCGGTCACACGATAGAATTTACGCTGCGTCAGCGTCGCCTGACCATGCGCCAGACTATCCAGTTGCACCTGTGCTGTACCTTTACCGGTGGTGGTACTACCAATCACAATCCCGCGTTCATAATCCTGAATCGCAGCAGAGTAAATTTCACTGGCCGATGCAGAGGCCAGATTCACCATCACTGCCAATGGACCCGCATAAGTTTGTGCACCACCATCATCATCTTCAAAGACGCTGACATTACCATTGCCATCACGGATCTGCACCACTGGGCCAGACTTGATTACTTGCCCCAACATACGTGCCACTTCTTCCAGTGAACCGCCCGGGTTATTCCGCAAATCAACAATAATCCCGGCAACATTCTTCGCTGCCAACTCTTTCAAGGCTTTGTTGGTATCTTCGGATACCGAACGATAATCCGTACCGGCACGGCGTGCGCGATAGTTCAGGTAGAATGACGGAATTTCGATCACACCATATTGATATTTCTTGCCATCGCGCTGAATGTCGACCACACGTGTACGCACACCGGCATCTTCTTCCTGAATCACGTCACGGGTAATAGTCACATTACGGGCCTGCCCCATGGCAGCACCCGCACCGAGTAAGCGTAAAGTGACTTTCGTGCCACGTTTACCACGAATCAGACCGACAATTTCATTACTTGGCCAGCCAATGACATCGACCATCTGTTCGCCGTCTTGGGCCACACCAATGATACGATCCCCTGATTTGACCTGACCGGATTTGCTGGCCGGACCACCTTCAACGATGGTTTCAATTTTGGTGTAATCTTCATTGCCGCGTTCCGGGCGAATCGATACGCCGACGCCTTCCAGCTGTAAAGTCGTCTGACGATTCAGCTCCATCGCATCCACAGGCGGGAAGTAATTGCTATGTGGATCATAAGTCAGCATCATTGCATTCAGTGTCTTGTCGAGCACATCATCACTTTTGACGCGGCTGAGACGTTCCAGTTGACGGGTATAACGCTTGGTCAAGGTTTGCGCAGGCGTTAGATCTTCAGGACCAGTCAGGTCTTGTCCATTGGCCAATTCCGGATTGGCTTTCAGCGCTTTCTGCTTGGCCAATTCCTCTTCTTTACTGATGGTCAGATTGATCAGCTGAGACACCAGCATTTTTGACCAGTGCGCACGCTGTTCAGCCTCAGTTTTAAAGAATGGCGCTTTCTCACGATCCGTTTCGATATAAACATTTGGCTGATTCAGATTCTGCGGTTTTTTCAGCTCATTCAACATATAGGTGTAGAACTGGTGCAAGCGCTGTTGATATTGCGCATGCATTTCATAAGGACCAGACAAGTTGCCGGCTTTCAGATTGGCACCAAAATTGGCACCATAGCGTTTCTTATAGTTTTCAACTTCTGGGGCCAGAAACAGACTGTGTTCCGGATCAAGACTATCAATATAGAAATCAAAAATACGCTGCGAAGTCTGGGCATCCAGACGCATATTTAAATAATGCTGACGGTCAACCAGGGTTGCCAGCTGACGTGACACCAGCGCCTGCTCTTGAGATGGCTGAATTGCTTTACTGACCACTTCATTACTATTGGCCGCAATCGCATCATTCACTACATGGGTAAAAAAGAATCCACCTGTCGCAATCGCAACTGCGCAAGCTATAGTTTGAAATTTCATAAATAATTCGTACTTCCTTGGCCTAGAGACCAATGTGACCGTGTTGCTTTTCGACCAGAATTTAACGTATTCAGCATCTTAAACAACTTAATATGTTTATGTCGTGTAGTTTTATCATATTCTGTGCTGACAAAGTGTAGCAAATCATTGCAGAATTCAGGTATTGTTTTCTCCGAAAACTCTAAAACGGATTCCGCATATGATTGGCGCATTGATGCTCGACATCGCAGGCACAACCCTCACTCAAGAAGATATTGAACTATTAAGTGCGCCGCAAGTCGGTGGAGTGATTTTATTTGGTCGCAATATCGAATCTCCGGCGCAAGTCCGTGCTTTGACCGATCATATGCGTCAGGTGCGTCCTGATATTTTAATTGCGGTCGATCAGGAAGGTGGTCGTGTCCAGCGTTTAAGACAGGGCTTTACCCTGCTGCCTGCCATAGGAAAATTTGGCGAACTTTATACGAGCGATCCACAAAGCGCCCTAGAGCTGGCTGAAAAATGCGGCTGGCTGATGGCGACTGAAGTGCTGGCTGTCGGAATTGATTTCAGCTTTGCCCCAGTACTGGACTTGAATGACATCAGTGATGTGATCGGTGATCGTAGCTTTGCCCAAAATATCCAGGACATTATTCCACTCGCCAGCGCATTTCTAAAAGGTATGAAACGTGCCGGTATGGCTTCAACTGGTAAACATTTCCCCGGTCATGGCTCGGTCAAAGCGGACTCGCATGTTGCTGCAGCAATTGATACGCGCTCTTATACAGAGATTCAGCAAAAAGATATGCAAACATTTATCCAACTGCAATCACAACTGGATGCGCTGATGCCGGCTCATGTCATCTATAGCCAAGTTGATCTAAATCCAGCCGGATTCTCTGAATTCTGGATTCAGAAAGTTTTACGTCAGGAGCTTGGTTTTGACGGTGTCCTGTTCTCAGATGATTTAAGCATGCAGGCCGCCTGTGTCGCAGGCGGTGCCGATGCCCGAATTCAGGCCGCACTCAAAGCGGGTTGTGATATGGGGCTAGTCTGTAATGATCGTGCAGCACAATGTATTGCACTGGAAGGGATTGTTGATCTGCCCCTTCCGAACCAGCAACGTCTGGAACGTATGCGCGGCAACATCCCGAACATCCAGATTGGGTCAGAGCTTGATCTGGGAGAAGCATGGCGCAATATCCGTGATGAAATAGTGGCGTTCAAACAGCAGATGAGCTAAAGCTTTTTAATCCAGTCAACACAAAAAAAAGGAACACGACAAAGTGTTCCTTTTTAATTATAGTAATGAAAAGGTTACACAATTATTTAATCAATTTAAAAATAACAATAAGGTAAGAACGATATGACAGAAACACTTTCACAACATCGCCATATTTCATTTACTGCGCACTATACCGGCTATATCTGGTATCAAATGGGGATCTCGCATCCAGCCTTTGCGACCACTAAAGGTAAAATTCTGGCCAAACTGCTTCACCCACTTGAATCCTGGGCAGAACGCCATGTCGGCGGTAGCATGCGTACGACACTTAAGCAGCGTCATCAAATGATTGATGAGCATTTGTGTCAACTAATTGAGCAACATCCACAACTTCAGGTTCTTGAAATTGCCTGCGGACTATCTCCACGCAGCTGGAATTTCAGACAGAAATTTCCAGAGATTAATTATCGTGAACTGGATTTGCCTGATATGGCCAAGATCAAGACGCAGGCTTTACAGCAAATTGATCAGCATGCACCTGAAGTCCTGACTGCCGATATTTTTAGTGAAGAACTGGACTGTATTTTTCAGATGTTTGACCGCAACCAGCCCTTAGTGGTCATTAGTGAAGGACTGATTAATTATTTTGATCAGCAGATGTTACGCATTCTGATGCAGGGTATTACAGAAAATGCGCAGTATTTCCCGGCAGTTCACTATCTCAGCGATATTTACCCCGAACCGGTGAAAAATAAACTAGCGAACTTTATCTGGAGCAGTAGCCGTCTGCTTAAATTCATGTCTCGAAGTGCGTTTACCTTTCATTTTAAATCCCCTCAAGAACTACAGCACTTTTTTCAAGATGCAGGATTTGACCAGGTTGAGGTACAACAACCACAACGTTATTTTGCCGAGCCTCATCAGCCAAACCCGACTCATGAACAGGATGAACATTTAGGTGATCTGGTCTGGATGATTCATGCCGTGAAAAAAAACAGCGTTTAAGTACGCTGTTTTTTAATGCTGCTGTTTTTTAAATTGCTGCATCAAATACTTCAGTTTGTGACAGTACTTTTTGCATTTGTACAAAGCGTAATAAGCGTTCTGCGACTTCAAAACTGCCATGTTTGAATAAAGCACGCAGCTGAGTATCATCCTGTTCAAAGATCAGGCACTCAATCTGAAATTCCCCAACTTCATCTTCCAGATGCAAGGCCAGATCACGTGGATAAGCTGTTGCGCATACTGCCTGTTCTACATCTAACTCCAGCAATACCCCAAAGAAATTCATGTCCACGATCTCTGCTTTTAAAATGAGATCAGAATGACGATGACTGAGGAAACGCTGTGAATCTTGCACCTGAATCCGCTCTTCACCGCGACGTTCAAGCTGCTGTATCTGCTCAGGGCTAAACGGAATAATTCCCGGCAACTGATCGACCGGTTCATCACGTAAGAAGGTTGCAAACAGATGCATGGTTTCTTTACGACGTTGTAACTGCGGTACATGATCGGCGCCTGCAATTTGTACATACTGCATATTCGGACATTTCAGGGCAAAATTGGCATTCTCATGTGGCAAGGTAAAACTGTCATATTGCCCACATGCCACCAGCACTTTGCACTGTGGAATCGGCACATTGGTCAGACGCAATAAACGGTTGCAATTGATATCATAACGATCCTGTTCGGTGGCCGTAAATTCCGCCATCTGTTTAAAGAACAAACGCTTTGCAGTCGGTGACATCCGGGTTTCTGTTAAACGTGCATGATTCACCAGGTACAAAATGACGGCCTGACCAAATTCATCCATACGCTGTTCTTTCATTAGATGCAAAGACTCTTCCAGCAGCATCCGCCAGCTTTTACGGGTTTTCTGCATCACACCCATCAGGATCATCCGATCGACCAGTTCAGGACGCTGATCTGCCAAACAGGAAGCCACCACTGAACCCAAGGACATACCTAGAATTGCCACTTGCGGCAGCTGCATCTGTTCCAGCCAGCGCCCAAGCATCGCAGCAAGGTCTTCAAGCTCCAGTGTTCCGGCAGACAGCCCCGTATCGACATTACTAATCTGCTGGTTGGCCCCCATGGACGGTAGGTCAATCAGAATGATGGGACCTGCATCAAAAAGCTGTTCTACACAGTATTTGTAGGAATTAAAATTCTGGAAAGCTCCCCCAATAATCACCATGGGTCTTAAATGTAAGGTATCCGGACGGGCGATCGCCATATATTCGATTTTCCAGCCGTCCATCCAGGTAGTACGTGGCGGCTGCTTAAAACTGTGCTTATCATAAAGATCAAAAAAACCATCGTGGCTATGTTGTTCCAATACATGGGTGTCCATGTGGATAATGGAATTCATATTCCTTTTCCTCCGTCCTTGCCTTATTTTTATTGTGCAAGTCATGCTTAACAGATCTTATATTTCAGGCGCATTCCGGTGTGCCTGAACACGCATCCTGCTCTTTAATAATTATAAATGACATCAATGCCGCGTGTTTCATTCTATACAGAGCTGCTTTTCACAAGCAACCGCTTCAGTGACCACTTATCTACTTTTAAACAGAAAACAATTTCAAAATGTTTAGAAGTCTGCGAAAACGGATGATTTTTAATAGATGGGCTTCATTGTGCAGCAGCAGGCTGTTAATATCGAAATGAAATTTCTAAGTGATCAAACCGCTATGCAAGAGTCTATTGAACAATACATGCAAACGGTAGGACAGCAGGCACGCCAAGCGTCTCGCATTTTGGCTCGCGCGTCCACCCAAACTAAAAATAATGCGTTATCCGCTATTTATACGGCTTTGGAAAATAGCCAAGCTGCTATTTTGGTTGCTAACCAGAAAGATATGACTAAGGCGCATAATAACAATCTGGACCCTGCCCTGCTTGATCGCTTAGAACTCAACCCCGCGCGCTTTAAAGGTATGTTACAGGGCCTGAAAGATGTCATTGGCCTGAAAGATCCGATTGGTGAAATTAGTGATATGGCTTATCGCCCATCCGGGATTCAACTGGGCAAGATGCGTGTGCCTTTGGGTGTGGTCGGCATGATCTACGAGTCACGTCCTAACGTCACGTTGGAGGCGGCATCACTCGCGCTCAAATCAGGCAATGCCATTATTTTACGGGGCGGCTCAGAAGCTCTGGAATCGAATCAGGCAATTGCAGTTGCGATTCAGCATGGCCTGAAAGTCGCAGGCTTGCCTGAGGCTGCCGTACAAGTGGTAAACACGACTGACCGCGCTGCTGTTGGCCAGTTGATCACCATGACCGAATATGTGGATGTGATTGTGCCTCGTGGCGGCAAGAGCCTGATCGAACGAATTACCGAGGAAGCACGCGTACCGGTCATTAAACATTTAGATGGCAACTGTCATGTGTATGTGGAAGCTCAAGCGGACTTGTTGAAAGCATTGCCGATTGCGCTCAATGCCAAAACCCATCGCTATGGCGTATGTAATGCCATGGAAACCCTATTGGTCGATGAAAAAGTCGCTGAAGAATTCTTGCCACGCATCGCAGAGCTTTACCAAGAGAAAAAAGTTGAACTGCGTGGTTGCCGGGAAACCCAGCGTATTCTTGGAGATGCAGTTATTACGGCCACTGAAGAAGACTGGTATACCGAGTATCTGGGTCCTATTCTGGCGATCAAAGTCGTTTCTGGTATAGAAGAAGCCATTGAGCACATTAACAAATATGGCTCGCATCATACCGATTCCATTATTACTGAAAACTACAGTCTGGCTCGCGAATTTCTAGCGGGTGTAGATTCAAGTTCGGTCATGATCAATGCCTCTACCCGTTTTGCAGATGGTTTTGAATATGGCTTAGGCGCAGAAATCGGGATTTCGACCGATAAAATCCATGCTCGTGGCCCAGTCGGACTTGAAGGCCTAACTTCACAGAAATGGATTGTCTTTGGTGATGGTCAGATTCGTCAATAAGTATTCAGATCGCTCATTTAAAACAGCCTCATTTATGAGGCTGTTTTTTTATGGACAGAAAAATTGACACTGAAATAGATGAATTAGAACCTTCCGGTCATTTTATTGATGAATCTCTTTATAGAATTGTATGTAAAAACAATATTTGCCTTTTCAGGCGCTAAACTAAAGAATTAATCTGTTCTAAAATTAAATTTAAGCAGAGTTTAGTATTCTTATTGATTATATTTTCAGCATCATTTTATTTATAAATGAAAAATATGAACTGATAAATTTTAGTTATTATTGTTAAATCGGTCGATAATGCTTAAGTCTAATCTGCTAAAGTCTATCTAGGACAGAAAAAAAACAAATGTTAAAACATATTCATTGATCTGGATTGCTGCTTCATTGCCCGCAATTGGGTCAAGCAAATGGACGAGAATTTTAATTAAAAATTGGGTAATCAATCGTGTCTAAATCAGTATTAGTTATTAATTGTGGCTCTTCTTCAATCAAGTTTGCATTACTTCTTGAGGAGCAGAATTTCCGTATTCATGGTTTAGCTGAGAACTTAGGCACAGAGAATGCTCGCATTAAAGGTGTGACAGTTGGCAATGAGCCGGTCGATATCCACATTCCATTTGCTGACCACAAAAAAGCACTCGAAGTCGGTCTGGAACGTCTAGCCAACTACCGTCCGGATGCGATCGGTCACCGTGTGGTACATGGGGGCAGCCTGACCAAGGCTGAACTGATCAATGACGAAATTATTGAAAAAATTCGTGAAGCAACACCGCTTGCGCCATTACACAATCCGGCTCATCTGATTGGCATTGAAGCTACCAAACGTTTATTCCCGGAATTACCACAGGTGGCGGTATTTGATACTGCCTTCCACCAAACCATGCCAGCGCATGCTTATCGTTATGCCCTGCCGAAATTTTTATATACCGCCCATGGTGTGCGTCGCTATGGTTTCCACGGGACTAGTCATGCCTATGTTTCAGAGCGCGGTTCTGAACTGGCAGGCAGTTTCAAACAAGGTGGCTGGTTAACCGCGCATTTAGGTAATGGTAGCTCGACCTGTGCCGTTTGGAATGGGAAAAGTGTAGATACCTCAATGGGCTTAACCCCGCTTGAAGGCATTGTTATGGGCACACGCAGTGGCGATGTCGACCCAAGCCTGCATAGCTTCCTGGCGAAAAACCTGGGTTGGGATATTTATAAAATTGACAAGATGCTGAATAGCCAAAGTGGTCTTTTGGGCTTGTCTGACCTGTCCAATGACATGCGTACCCTGATTGAAGCTTCAGAACAAGGCAATGAAGATGCCGCACTGGCGATTGAAGTATTCTGCTACCGTTTAGCTAAGTCTCTGGCAGCGTTGAGCTGTGGTCTGCCACGTCTTAATGGTCTGTTTTTCACTGGTGGCATTGGCGAAAACTCTGCATATATCCGTGAAAAGACCATGACTTACCTGCCTCATTTTGGTTTCAATCTGGATAAAAACGCCAACAATGAATTGAAACGCGGTACCGAAGGCCGAATCGATTCAGGCACAGGCCCACAAATCTGGGTAGTGCCAACAGATGAAGAAGGCCGTATCGCACAAGAAGTTCAAAGTGTTGTTGAACTTGAAGTGGAGCGCAATACTGCAAAAAAGTCTAAAGCTGAGGTAACGCCTGCATAAGCAGGCTTAGCCACTTTTTAACTGATTTTTATTATTCTGCGACTGACATAACTTATGAAAACAATTTTATTGGTTCCCACTGGGGAAGGCGTAGGCTTAACTTCTGCATGTTTGGGCCTGATTTATGCACTGGAATGCCAAGGGGTAAAAGCTGGTTTCCTGAAACCTTTTGCTCAGGAATTGAATGAAATCGAAGACCGCACCACGGCTTTGTATCGTCATATTTCTCAAAGTGAAACTGTTGAACCCATCCGTTATAGCAAAGTCTTGCAGCAGATCAATCTGGGTGAACAGGATGAATTGCTTGAAGAAGCGGTACGTCTGCATCGTCAAATCGCCAAACAGCATGACCTGATTATTGTCGAAGGTCTGCTGCCAAATACTCAGGACAGTTTTGCCGATGATTTGAATGCTTCACTGGCACAAGCTCTTGATGCCAAAGTTATTGTGGTCAGCAATGCCAATATTCAGCAGCCAAGCCAAACCGCAGACAAAGTTGAACATCAGCTGCGTAATTTTGGTGGCGCTAGCTCTACCCGTCTGGCAGGTATCATGTTAATGCGCACCAAAGGCCTGCCTGAAGAATCTGCGCAGATTCCTGTCACGCTGAATCCGGATTTACGCCTTAAAGCTGAAACCGCCGAATTTATTACAGCTATTCAGCAGACGCATCCGCATATTGGTTCTGAAAAATTGCCAGTGATTGGCTTGGTGCCTTTCAGTAAAACCTTAAGTGTGCCACGCATGTCTGATCTGGCTGCCCATATTTCTGCTTACTGGATTAATGAAGGCGAAGCCAAACAGCGCCGTGTGCAACACAATAGTCTGATTTCAGCCAATATTGAACATGAACTACATAAGTTTGTAGCTGGCGAATTAATTATTAGTGCCTCTGACCGGATTGATGTATTACTGGCAAGTAGTCTGGCCAGCAGTAATGGGATTCCTTTGGCCGGTCTGGTGCTGACTGAACATCAACAGCCAAATGATCATGTACTGGAATTCTGCCAGGCTGCCATCAAGCAAGGTTTACCGATTTTACATACACCACTCAGCACGTTTGAAACCGCACAAAAACTGGCAAATCTCAGCAATGAAATTCCAGTGGATGATACCGAACGTGCAGATCAGGTGACACGTTTTGTTTCAAGCCATATCAATCCGGAATGGCTGAATCAAATGTTGAATGGTTCTTATAAGCCACGTCTGTCACCTTCCGCTTTCCGTCATGAACTGGTACAGAAATCGATTGCTGCGAGAAAACGTATTGTACTGCCAGAGGGTGATGAACCGCGTACCGTACAGGCTGCGGCCATTTGTCAGGCGCGTGGTATTGCACAGTGTATTTTGCTGGCCAAGCCTGAAGCTGTGCTAGAAGTAGCCAAAGCTCGCGGTATTGAATTGCCTGAAGATCTGGAAATTCTTGATCCGGATCTGGTGCGTGAAAACTACATCGACAAGATGGTGGAGCTGCGTAAAGGCAAGCTCAACGAACTGCAAGCCCGTGAACAACTGCAAGATACAGTAGTACTTGGCACCATGATGCTGGCGCTGGATCAGGTTGACGGTTTGGTGTCGGGTGCAGTGCATACCACCGCAAATACGGTACGCCCTGCTTTCCAGCTGATCAAGACTGCTCCGGATTACTCACTGGTATCTTCCGTATTCTTTATGCTGTTGCCAGATGAAGTCTATGTGTATGGTGACTGTGCGATCAATCCGGACCCTGATGCAGAACAGCTGGCCGAAATTGCAATCCAGTCCGCCGATTCTGCCAAAGCCTTTGGTATAGATCCACGCATTGCCATGATTTCCTATTCGACAGGAACTTCGGGTACTGGCGCTGATGTGGAAAAAGTCGCGGAAGCTACACGCATTGCCAAAGAACGTCGTCCTGACCTGTTGATTGATGGGCCATTACAATATGATGCAGCATCGGTGGAAAGCGTGGGGCGTCAAAAGGCACCTGATTCACAAGTGGCTGGACGTGCCAATGTATTTATTTTCCCGGATCTGAATACCGGTAACACGACCTATAAAGCGGTACAACGTGCTGCCAATGTAGTCAGTGTTGGACCAATGCTGCAAGGCTTGAATAAGCCGGTCAATGACCTGTCGCGTGGTGCCTTGGTCGATGACATCGTGTTTACCATTGCCTTAACCGCGATTCAGGCCGAGCAGCAAGAAGCTTAATACTTCTTGAATTTAAGTTTTCCAAACCATCTGATTGAAAAATCAGGTGGTTTTTTTATAAAAAAACACTCATAGCTTCAATAAATTCAGCACGCGATCATTATCTCGTTTTAATAAACAATAAAAATGCCAGTCTTTCGAACTGGCATTTTCAACGATTATCCATAAAGTCTGTGACATAAAAAATTAAGCTGAGGCAGCCCTGTTTTTCAGTCCACTGACTTTAGTTTTTTATAAGGTGGTCCACTCTTTATGCACGTCTTCCGCCGTTTTATTGAGCACCACGCTATTGTCTTTGATTTCACTTACCCAACTCAAGGGAATTAGATGATGCTCATTATTTTCATCATCACTTCTTGTTAATTTAATTGAATCCTGACCTTCTAAATGGTCTACTTTCCCGACTTGAGTACCACATGAAGCAATGACTGAAGCATGTTCTTTAATATCACTTGCATTAAAATTGTTCATTCTACTTGCCTGTTTCTAGAAGTTGAGAGAAACAGTCTAAGCAATAAAAAATGCCGCATGTGTAAGGGTTTTCAGGCTTTGAGTTTTTCTGGGTTAAAAATGTAAATGGTCAACATGGCTTGAGTAAGCTATAGGAGAGATACTTTTTAAATTTGAGTTTTCAAATATTTTTATAACTAGATTTGAAGATTTGAAGATTTGAAGATTTGAAGATTTGAAGATTTGAAGATTTGAAGATTTGAAGATTTGAAGATTTGAAGAT